>CACXWH010000001.1 GCA_902771225.1 uncultured Methanobrevibacter sp.
ATTCGTAAAACCACACAACACAAGCAGAACATGCCACCACTGCGGACACATAAACAAAGAGTTAAAAGTCAAAAAACGCAACTGGAAATGTCCAAAATGCGGAAAAATACTTGATAGGGACACAAACGCAGCAATTAATATTCTAAACCGCTGGTTCAACGGGGATAGCCTGATAAAATACTTAAATTAACCATTATTAAGTGAAAAAAATTCAGGAATCCCCATCCTCTATAGGATGGGGTGGTTCAATTAATAAAAAGAATAAATATATATGAAATGCATAAAAGATTGGCTGAAAATGGTCTTCGTTACATCAGGGGAAAAGTTATTGGATCTGTTGAAGAAGCTATTGAATTTTATGATGCTGAATCTTTGGGCGAGGTTGTTATTAAGCCAATACGAAGTGCAGGTTCTTGTAATGTCCGTATATGTTTAAATAAGCAAGAAATGATTGATGCTATTGAAGATATAATGTGTATGGAAGGTTATTTTGGTGGAAATGTCAAAGAACTTTTAGTTCAAGAATGTATTGATGGTGATGAATATATTGTCAATACTGTTTCTCATAATGGATGGCATCGTGTGACTTTAATATGGAAATACAGTAAAGTAAAAACCTCTGGGGGAGCTATGATTTATGATACTGTGGAAACTGTAAATAGTTTGGGCATTTCTGAAGCTGAAATGGTTGAATATGCTTATAAAGTGGCTGATGCAATTGGTATTGAATATGGTCCTGTTCATGGTGAATATATGATTGATAAGGATGGGTCTGTTCTTATTGAGGTTAATTGTCGTCCATGTGGTGGTAATATGTCTGCAAGATTCTTGGATGAAATTTCCGGCCAACATGAGACAGACAGTATTCTTGATGCATATCTTAAACCTGCTCGTTTTAAACAAAAAGCTTTACAAAGATATAAATTGCAGGCACATGGGGCTTTGAAGATGTTTATTGTTCCTGAAAATATTGTTGCTAAATCCGCACCAATGGTTGATATTAGTCCTAATTTAAAAAGTTATTTTGAGGCAGATTTTGCTGAAATGGCTGAAGAAGGAATATTTTATATTAAAACTGAGGATTTACATTCAACTTGTGGTGTTATCTATTTGGTTCATGAAGATAATAATGTATTGCAAAATGACCTTAATTTTTTAAGAAGTCTTGAGAAATATGCATTTTCATTGGTTTTAAGTCCAGAATTAGATAAAATTAAGGAGTTGGACGAGGATAAATTGGCTAGTGACCTTACAAAAGTGGTCGATACTGTTTCAGAATATGGGACTGGGCTTTTATTGAAACGTATTAAAGTTGGGGGAATTGTTTTCATCCCCGAAACAACTTATAAATATGTTCCAGGTCAAAGAAAGAGTATTGAAGCATTAATGATTGATTTGGACTTAAGAATTGAAGTTCCGCCATATGGTGTGGATGCGGGCGTTATTGCTTCAAAAAATTTAATTAGTTGATTTAAAACTAATTATTATTTCTTTTTTTATTTTCCCATCAAAAAATTCATTTTTAGGCATACCTAAATTTTATATACCACTTTTTATAAATATATTAAATGTTAAATAGTAATATGGGAGAAAATTTTAATGAGCACATTAATTGAATTTAAGGATGTAGTGAAAGAATATCGGGCAGGTGACCATGTTCTTAGAGCTATGGATAATGTAAATTTCACAATTGATGAAGGTGAATTTGTTGTTATTCTTGGTCCTTCTGGTGCAGGAAAATCGACTCTTTTAAACCTTTTAGGGGGGCTTGATTCAACAACAAGTGGCCAAATTATTGTGAATGGCGAGCATGTAGAAAATTTTAATGATAATGAATTAACTAAATATCGTGCTAAAAATGTTGGTTTCATTTTCCAATTTTATAATTTAATTCCGAATTTAACTGCAATTGAAAATGTGGAATTAATGAAAGATATTGTTGATGTAAATATCGATGGAAATGCTGTTCTCAACTCTGTTGGTTTGGGAAGCCATGCCAATCAGTTCCCTGCACAGTTGTCTGGTGGAGAACAACAAAGAGTATCGATTGCAAGAGCGGTTGCTAAACAACCTACCATGCTTTTATGTGATGAGCCAACCGGAGCTTTAGATTCAAAAACTGGTGTTTTAATTTTAAATTTACTTCAGGAAATGAGTAATAATAAAAATACTACTGTTATCATAGTTACTCACAATGCAATTCTAGCAGAGGCTGCTGATAAGGTTATTCGCATTAAAAATGGACAAATAGAAAATATTACAATTAATGAGAATCCTAAAAAAGTAGAAGATCTAGAATGGTGAGTGTATGCTTTTTAAAAAGATGTTGAGAGACATCGCGAAGCATAAAACACAATTTTTATCTATTTTTTTAATGGCTTTTCTAGGTGTTTTTGTCTTTGCTGGTGTTGGAGGAGAATCAGTAGGTCTTGAAGTTAATAGCAATAACTATTATAAGGATACTAACCTTGCAGATGGTTGGATTTACTCTGCAAACTTGAATGATGATTTTGTTGATAAAGTAAACAATTTAAGTTCCACTACTCAATCTGAAAGACAACTGGTAATGGATTCGATTGGAAACTTCAGTAATGACCCGGATATCACACTGCATTTTGTAGAAAACAATACAATATCAAAATTCTATTTAATGGAAGGTGAAGAATTAAATGTTAGTGACGGGGATGGAGTATGGATTGATAAAAGCTTTGCTGATGCTAAGAATTTAAAAGTGGGAGATAATATAACCTTTGAATTTAATGGTGTTGAAATAGAAAAAGAAATCAAAGGTATTGGTTATTCTCCGGAATATGTTTATCATGCATCAACATCATCTGTAATTCCTGATTTTAATAAAATAGGTTTTGCTTATTTATCTTATAAGGCATTTCCAATGGATGATGTTCCATATAATGTTTTAAATGTAAAATTTGATGGAAGTGCTCAGGATTATAATAATTTGTTATCTGATAAGTTGGATGGCGAGTATAATTCATTTGTTGAGCAGTCTGAACATTCCAGTGTAAGTCAATTTTCTGAAGAAATCAATCAGCACAAAATGATGGCTGATATCTTTCCTGTTGTGTTTATTTTAATTGCAATGTTAATTCTTTTAACGACAATGACTCGTATTATTGCCCATCAAAGAACTCAAATTGGTATTTTAAAAGCTAATGGTTTTACAAATAAATCTATAATATTCCATTATATGTCTTATGGCTTTTGGTTAGTTTTGGTCGGTTCTATCTTGGGATTAGTTGTTGGGCCAATGACATTGCCTCAGCTATTTTATCCATCAATGAGTGCCACATATAAATTACCTTCATGGAATCCTGTGTGGAGTATGGACTTTATCTATGTAGCTCTTTTAATGATTATAATGTCACTTTTAGTTTCATATTTTGCAGTCAGAAGTATTTCGAATGAAAATCCTGCAGATACGATAAGACCAAAATCTCCAAAAATATCATCATCAGGTTTTGTTGAGAAATTTGGGTTTTGGCAAAAACTTTCATTTAATATTCGTTGGAATTATCGGGATGCTAAAAGGAATAAATTCAGAGCATTAATGACGATTGTTGGTGTTATGGGTTGTTCTGCACTATTGGTTTGTGCTTTTGGTATGTATGATGGAATGAATGATTTAAAGGAATGGGAATATTCACAAATTAATCATTATGATTCGAAATTGGTAATTGATGAGGGAACATCTATTTCCGATATAGATAATGTTGCATCTGAGGTCAATGGTGATAAAATAATGGAATCTGCTATTGAAATAGAATCGGACAATATTAAAAAATCGGGTTCTCTATTGGTGTTAAATGATACGAAGTTAATAACGCCAACGGACTATGATTGGAATAAAATAGACATTGCTGATGATGAAGTTTCAATTTCTCAAAAAATGGCTGATTTATTGGGTGTTGGAATTGGCGATACTGTTAAATGGCATATTATGGGTTCCGATAAATGGGTAAATACAAAGATTGATAAAATCCATGCAGACCCAATATCACAGGGATTTATAATCTCAACAGAAAAATTGGATGATTTGGATTTAAATTACACTCCAACAAGCATCATAACAGAAGAACATGTTGGTGAAAATTATTCATCTATTAAATCAACAAACTCCATGAAAGACATGATTTCTAGTTGGGACGAATTGACTGAATCAATGTGGTTATTGATTTACATTTTAATATTCTTTGCATCTCTTTTAGCAGTAATTGTACTTTATAATTTGGGATTATTGTCATTTACGGAAATTGAACGTGAAATTGCAACATTAAAAGTATTAGGTTTTAAAACCGGTGCTTTAAGGAGATTATTGTTAACTCAAAACTTATGGTTCACATCAATTGGGTTTATATTGGGTCTTCCGGCAGGTTATTATATATTAAGTATAATGTGGGAGTCATCTGGTGATTCATTTTATATTTTACCTTCAATATCTCTTACAAACTTCTTATTAACTGCTGTAATAACATTTGCATTATCAATAATCGTTAATTTAATGTTTTCACGTAAAATTAAAAAATTAGATATGGTGGAATCTTTAAAAGGTGTTGAATAATTTCCACCTTTTCATTTCTTTTTTTACTAAAAATTTAAATCATATTTTTTTCTTATACTATATTATGTCATTATCTAAAAAGATGCTTAGAGATATTAGCATTAACAAAACTCAATTTATTTCTATCTTTTTAATGGCATTTTTAGGAATTTTTGCATTTTGTGGAGTTTGTAGTGAGTATTATGGTTTAGAACAAACCAGTCATGATTTTTATACTGATACTAATCTTGCTGATGGATGGATTTATAATACTACGATTACTGATGAAGCATTGGATGAAATAAATAATTTTTCAACAGATAGTGAAAAACAGCTCATTGTTAAATCTGTTGGTAATTTTTCAAATGATCCGGATATTACTCTGCACTTTTTGGATACTAATGAAATATCTAAATTTTATACAACAGAAGGTGAAGATTTTAATTTGTCAGATGATTCTGGGGTTTGGCTTGATAAACGTTTTGCAGATGCTCAGAATTTAACTGTTGGAGACAATATTTCTTTTACTTTCAATGGTCTTGAAATAGAAAAGGAAATTAAGGGAATCGGTTATTCTCCTGAATATGTTTATGAAGCTTCTCCAACATCAATTATTCCTGATTTTAAGGATATGGGCTTTGCTTATCTGTCGTATAAGGCTTTTCCTTCTGATATTCAGTATAATACTTTGTTAGTTAAATTTAATCAAACACCAGATGAGTTTAGGGATTCTTTGGATGGCTCTGTTGAGTATTTATCTTTCACTGAGCAAACAGACCATGTTAGTGTAAATCAATTTGAAAATGAAATGTCTCAACATAAAATGATAGGGGATGTTTTTCCAATTGTTTTTATTTTAGTCACGTTTTTAACTCTTTTAACAACAATGACCCGTATTATTTCTCATCAAAGAACTCAAATTGGTGTTTTAAAAGCTGTGGGTTATAAAAATAGAACTATAATTTTACATTATATGTCTTATGGCTTTTGGTTGGTTTTAGCAGGTGCCATTTTAGGGCTCTTTTTAGGACCTGCTATTATTCCGAGGCTATTTTATCCATCTATGACATCAAGATATTCTCTTCCTGTATGGCATCCCGGTTTTGATATGAGTTTTGTTTATGTTGCACTTATTATGGTTTTATCATCTCTTTTAGTTTCTTATTTGGCCGCACGCAATATTTCAAAAGAAAACCCTGCAAATACTATGAGGCCTAAAGCTCCAAATATTTCCACTTCCGGATTTTTAGAAAACTCCAGAATATGGAATAAAGCAAATTTTAATATTCGCTGGAATTATAGGGATGCTAAAAGAAATAAATTTAGGGCATTGATGGCTATTGTTGGGGTTATGGGTTGTGTTGCACTTTTAATTTCTGCTTTTGGTATGAATGATTCTATGGAAAATATAAAACATTGGGAATATGATGATATATCTCATTTTGAATCAAAATTAATCATTGAAAGCGGTGCATCATTAAGTGATATTGAAGATGTTAAAAAAGAAGTAAACGGCAGCACAATTATGGAGCAAGCTATTGAAATAAAAGGTCATGGAAATGAAAAGACAGCATCACTTCTGGTATTAAATGACACGACTCTTATATCTCAGACAGATAAGGATGGAAATTCAATAAATTTATCTTCCACAGATATATCACTTTCAGCAAAAACAGCTGAATCTCTAAATGTTGGAGTTGGTGATACGATAGAATGGCATGTTGTTGGATCTGATGATTGGGTAAGTTGTAAAATAACCAATATTCATGGTGAACCACTATCGCAGGGAATAATATTATCAAAAGAAAAATTTGATGATTTAGATTTAAATTACACTCCAACAAGCATAATAACCGCTGAAAATGTGGAGGGCAATCATGATTCGATTAAAAGTATTACTACATTAAACGAAATGAAGAATAATTGGGATGAAATGTCCGGCTCTGTAATGATGATGGTGTCAATTTTAATATTCTTTGCAATATTGCTGGCTATTGTCGTACTATATAACTTAGGAATATTGTCATTCACTGAAATTGAACGTGAAATAGCAACATTAAAAGTATTGGGTTTCAAAACAGGTGATTTAAGAAAATTGCTATTAACACAAAATTTAGTATTTACATTTATAGGATTTATTCTTGGAATACCTCTTGGATTTTATTTAATGACGTTAATGATGAATGCAGCAGGTGATTCTTTATACTATATTCCTTCATTAACTTTGGGAAATATCTTATTAAGTGGGGTAATAACATTCATAGTTTCTATTGCGGTAAATTTACTATTTTCATCAAAAATTAAGAATTTAAACATGGTTGAAGCACTAAAAGATGTTGAATAATCATTTATTAGAAAATAATGCCTTTTTGGTATTTATGTGGATTTAATAATTTATATGTGGTGATAATATGGAAGATGTTGAAGATTGGAAAGGAATTAATGGTCAACTTGTAACATTTAAAAATGAAGTAGAAAAAGCCCAAAAAATTACTTTTATTGGGTCTCCTGGTGTATGTACTCCATTCGCTGAATTATTGGCATATGCTATAAGGGATAAAGAATCACATTTCATTCCGTTACTCGATATTGGGGATTGTCATGAATTCGAATCTAAATCTTATGGTATGGTCCTTAAAGAGGAAGTTTCAAATCCTAAAGACTCCGATGTTGTTGTATTGTTGGGTGGTCTTTCAATGCCGAAATATGATTTGGGCACGGATGATTTAAATGATTTGATTAATGAGATTATTAAAAATAATGGTAAAATTATTGGTGTCTGTTTCATGGATATGTTTACAAAAGCCAATTGGCTGAATAAAGTTAATTTTGATTGTGTAATTGATGGAACATTAATTGGTGTTGTTAAAAAATAATTCTTTTTACACACTCCATTTTTTTATTTTTTTAAATAACATATCATAATATTGTGATATGAAAATATTTATATATATTAACATTTAAATTATGAATTAGATATAATTTAATGTGATTGAAATGGCAGACAATAATGATCTTGAAAATAACAATGATGATGTGTGTGAAGTATTTAACGCTCATGATGACGTCATTGAACGTGTACAAAAACGTATGATTGAAGAAGACCAATATTCTAATTTAGCAGAGTTTTTTAAAATATTTGGCAATCCTACGAGATTAAAAATACTTTCATTGCTTGCTATTGAAGATTTATGTGTTTGTGACATTTGTGAAGCATTGAATTTAAATCAAACCACTGTTTCAAATCAATTAAGAGTATTGAGAGCAAATAATATTGTAAAATATCAAAAAGAAGGTAAAATGGCAAGATATTCTCTTACAGACCTTCATATAGAAATGATTTATAAAGTTGGTTTGGAACATATTTTAGAATAAATTTATTGGTGTTTAAAATGGTAAAAAAAGGTTGTTATGAACCTGATTGCGATATAAGTGATTGTAACAATCCCGAACATTATAACTTCATATGTTTGGATCCGGATTGTGATGATGTGCACTGTGAAAATCATCAGCATTATGATAGACAATTATTAAAGGATTTCCAAGAAAAATCTGATTTCAGTGTCTATGATCACAGAGAAGAAATTAACTATGATAAAGATGTTGATATTAGTCTTTGTGGTTGTCCTGATTGTGCTGATGATGAAGATGATCACGGACATGAGCATAATCATGAGCATGGGCATGAGCACGACCACGGACATGAGCATAATCATGAGCATGGGCATGAGCATAATCATGGAGATGAAGATGTTGATATTAGTCTTTGTGGTTGTCCTGATTGTGCTGATGATGAAGATGATCACGGACATGATAATAATGACGATGATGAATTATTGGCCGAAGGAAAACCCTTAATTGTTAACAGACCAATACAGATTATCCTTTCAAGCGGTATATTGTTTGTTTTGGGGCATGTTTTTGAATGGTTATCATTTAGCCCAACAGTAATAACTATTACATTTATGCTTGGTGCTTTAATTGCAGGTTATGAAATAGCTATTTCAGCGTATAATTCATTAGTTAAAAAACATACTATTGGACCTGCTATGTTGATGTGTATTGCTTGTGTTGCTTCATTCCTTATCGGACATCCGGAAGAAGGTGCTGCTGTAACTTTTCTATATTATATCGCAGAATTTTTAGAAGACTATTCAGAATATAAGGCTAAACGTTCAATCAAATCATTAGTTGAGATCGCTCCTGATACTGCAAGAGTTAAAGTTGGAGACAAAGAAGAGATAAAAAATGTCGATGAAGTAAATATTGGTGATGTTGTTATAGTAAAACCGGGAGATAAAGTTCCTTTGGATGGGGAAGTTATTTCAGGTTCATCTTCAATTAACCAAGCTTCCATTACTGGTGAAAGTGTCCCTGTTTTAAAAAATGTTGGTGACCATGTATTTTCCGGAACGGTCAATGAGGATGGATATTTGGAAGTAAAAGTAACTACAGAAGCTAAGGATTCAGTTATTTCAAAAATAGTAACTTTGGTTAAACAATCACAACTCAACAGATCAGAAACTGAGAATCTGGTTGAAAGAATCGCCAAATATTATACTCCGATCATGATGATTGGGGCTATTTGTGTTGCAGTTATTCCGCCATTTTTATTTGGCCAGAACTTAAATGATTGGATTTATAAAGCACTTTCACTTTTAGTAATTTCATGTCCTTGTGCGTTTTTGATTTCAACACCTGTGGGAATGGTATCTGCCATTACTTCAGCTACTAGAAATGGGGTAATAATTAAGGGCAGTACTTATGTGGAAGAAATGCGTAATTTGAAAGCTATTATCTTTGATAAAACTGGTACTTTAACAGAAGGGAAACTCAAATTAAGTCAAGTTTCAGTGTTGGATAATAATTATTCAAAAGAGGATATTATTGAGATTGCAGCATCTCTAGAGTCCCAGTCTTCACATCCAATTGCTCAGGCTGTTGTGGATTATGCCAATGAGAATAATATTGACTTTGATGTTGTTCAGGACTTTAAAAATGTTCCGGGTAAAGGTATTATTGCTAATATTAATGATGATCAATATTATGCGGCAAATGAATCTTTAATTGAAGGAAGTTCATTTGATATTCCAAAAGAGGATTTCGATAAGTATTCTAGTGAAGGTAAAACTTTAATATTTATTGGAAATTCCAAAAAAGCTTTAGGTATTATTACTGTGTCTGATACAATTAGAAAAAATGCTTCAGAAGTTATAGCTGATTTAAAAAGTAAAGGTATTAAAACTTTCATGCTTACTGGAGATAATAAATTTGCTGCAAAAGGTGTAGCATCTGAAATTGGAGTTGATTATGTTTATTCTAATTTAATGCCTGAAGATAAATTAAATATCTTAGATACCGTAAGAAATAAATTTGGTGATGTGGCTATGGTGGGTGATGGTATTAATGATGCGCCGGCTTTAGCACGTGCAAATATAGGTATCGCTATGGGTGCTGCAGGTTCTGATGTAGCTATTGAAACAGCTGATGTTGCATTAATGCAGGATGATATTTCAAAACTACCATATTTGTTTTCTTTAAGCCACAAAACAATGAGTATTATTAAACAGAATATCTCTCTTGCAATTACGATTAAACTATTGTGTGTTGTTCTTGCAATTTTAGGAATTATTACATTAATGATGTCTGTTGGTGTAGGGGATTTAGGATTAACTTTGTTTGTTATTTTAAATTCATTTAGAATTGGAATGGTGAAAGATCCACTATTCTAATTTTTTTCTTTTTTTAAATCAATAGTCTAATAAGGCACAATATTCGGTGGTTTCGAATAAAAGATGTAAAAAACCATTCGTGTTTATTAATAAATTAGGATTTCTCGCAGATAAGTCTTTATCGTATTTTTTACTTTTTTTTTTTAAAAAAAATTTAGAATTTAAAAATCAATTAAGTAATCAACTGCTTAATTGTTAATATATGTCAAAAAAAAGAAAAAATATGCTCTTAAAGAACATATTTTTTAAATATTATTTATTTTATTAAAATGTATAATTTCATCACATATTACTTCAAGTAGTTCTTCATCATGGCTAACTGCCAATATTCCAATGTTATTGGCTTTACAATGATTAATGAGTGCTTCCCATATCTGTACTTGTGTTACAGCATCAAGCATGGTACTTATCTCATCTGCGATGATGAATTTTGTTTTCGGATTAAGTGCTCTTAATATACTGAAACGTTGCAATTCTCCACCTGAAAGTTCGTTAGGCCAACGTGTTAACCAAGTATCTTTAAGGCCAAAAGTATCTTTTAACTCCTGTGTAGGGGTCCATGATTCACTCAATACTTTTTCCATTTTCCATTTAGGGTTCATAGTTTTTTCGGGATGTTGGAAAATTAATTGTACTGGATAGAAATTCTTATCCGGAATTTTTTGATTATCTATGGTTACTTCTCCAGAATAATTTGAAATGTGGCCGGATAAAATTTTACATAATGTGGATTTGCCACTACCACTGTCTCCGATTAAACCTATTATTTCATTGTTTTTAAGAGATAATGATATGTCCTTTAATATAGGTTTCTTTTTGGTATATGAAAATGAAATATTATTTGCTTCAAGATTCATCATTAACCTCCTCATAATTAAAACATCGAATCATTACACCATTGTGGTTAATGAGTTTTGGTTTATTCTTTTCACATTTATCCATGCGGACAGGACAATTTTCATAGTAAGGACATCCAATAACATCATCTAACGGTTGAACACCTTCAGTTAATTTAAATCCATTTCTTGGCAGTGAATTGATTAAAGCTTTTGTATATGGATGCAATACATTATCCGCATCTTTAAAGTTTTCTGCAGTATTTATTTCAATAACATGGCCTGAATAGAATACTGCAATTCTATCTGCAGTTTTCAGTGCAACATTTATTTCGTGAGTAATTAGTAAAACACCCTTGTCTTGTTCTTTCAAATTTTTTATATCAGAAATTGTTTCTTCAACACTCTGTTTATCAAGACCTGGTGTTGGTTCATCAGCAATTAATAGATTGGGGTCGCCTAACAATGCTGTAGATAACAATACTTTCCTGGCCATTCCTCCAGATAATTCAAAAGGATATAAATCATCTACACTTTCATCCAATCCATATTTACTAAATACTTCTCTTTGCCTAATTTTCTTCTCTTCACGTTCCTTATCATCTTCACATTCACCAATAGCCTGTTGAGATACTTTCATAAGGGGATCTAAGAAATTGACTGATTGAGGTATTAAACAAATCTCTTTTCCCCTTAATTTTTCTTTCAATTCTTGAGTTAAAACTTCACCTTTATATTTAATTTCTCCAGTTACATGTGAGTTATAAGGCAAAATTCCTAAAATTGAATGGGCTAAAAGACTTTTTCCCGAACCGCTAGACCCTAAAACTGCCACGATTTCATTTTCATTAACATCAATTGTTAAATCTGTTATTACCTTTGAATCATGCCTATTTAGCCCTTGAACATATTGCGTGAAAGATATTGATAAATTATTTACTTCTAATAATTTTGTCATAATACCCACCATCTATTTATTTGCCTGTGAAGGATCAAATAATCGTTTTAAATTGTCTCCTATAATATCAAACAATAACACAACTATTAATAATGCCATACCTGGGAAGAATGCTAACCACCAAGCGCCCATTGCAAGATATGTCATAGATTCTGATAATATTATACCAATAGCAGGTTCGTGTGGCGATAAACCAAATCCTAAGAATGTTACGCTTGATTCGTGCATAATTGCATGTGGAAATACGAGTAATGTTCCTACAAATATTTGGGATAAGATTAAAGGTAAAATATGTTCTTTTGCTATCCATAATTTACTTTTACCAAATCTTTTGGATAATGCAACATATTCTGATGTGTTAATTTGAAGTACTTCCGCTCTCAATACTCTTGTCAAATTCACCCAATGTGAAAAAGCTACTGCCATTATTACACCAAATGCACCTTTACCCAATGCAATGGATATCATCATAATTAATAATATATGTGGTATTGATGCGAATAAATCAATTAACCAAGATACAAATGAATCACAAAACTTGTTAATACTTGCAAGAAATGCTAAAAGGGTAGCTATTATACTAGATATTATTGAAGCACCTATTCCAATCATAATACTTAAACTCAAACCCTTTATTGTTCTTATGAACATATCTCTTCCCATCCAATCAGTACCGAAAATATGTGCAAATGATGGGGGTTGCATTTTTATACTAAAGTCGGTAGGTAAATTAGCATCAATAAGAGTTCCGCTAATGAAAATGACTAGCAATACTAATCCTGTAAGCCCTATAGTTAAAAGGGTCTTTTGTCTTAAGTTCAGGGAACTGAATAATCCTTTATTATACCATGGAGTTTCACTCATCGTCCTCACTCCTTAATCTCGGGTCAACATATTGATAAATTACATCCGCAATAAGATTTCCTACAAAAACAAAAATTGCACTAATAATTACAATACCTAATAATAATGGGACATCAGACCTTAATCCGGCAGCAACTGTGGCCTGACCAATTCCTGGGTATGCGAATACCTGTTCAACGAGAATTGTTCCACCAAACAATTCATTAAAAGATAAAAATTGAATTGAAATTGCTGGAAGTAAAATATTTCTAATTCCGTGATTTTTTATCATTCCCCAGAAACTTTCACCTCTTGCCTGTGCAAATAAGAAATAATCACTATTTTTAACACTAATGAGTTTATCTCGCGTATACATTGTAAGAGAAGCGATTCCTACAATACTTAATGTTATTGCAGGCAATATTAATCTATATAGCCATTGCCAAAATGTTACTGTATCTGATAGTTGTCCAATAGGAACTGAAAGTCCTATAGGGAACCAACCTAAATATACAGAAAAAACCATTAAAAGTACTAATCCTATCCAAAAAGTAGGTGTTGATTGTAAGATATAACAATAAGTTTTAATCGCCTTATCAGTTAATGTTCCTTCTTTTGCACCTGCAATCACACCTAATCCGAATCCTACAACTCCAGATATTATCCAAGAAACTATCATTAAAGTTAATGAAGCAAAGAATTTCTGTGCAATTACTTCAGTTACGGGAGCACGATAAATTAATGAAAAACCCATGCTTCCGGATGCTAAAGTTTGAAGCCAACCTAATACTCTCTCACCTAAAGTCAAATTCGTTCCCCAATATTCGCCCATAATGGCTAATTGTTCTTGACTAACAATTCTTTGACCAAGATAAGCTTTAACTGGATCGATAGGAGATAATTGTACCATTATAAAACTGATCGCTGCAATAACAACTAATAAAATTAGTAATCTAATAGCTTTATATCCTAAAAATTTAGCTAATTTTTTACTGTTAATTTTAATCATCTCCAGCGTGTATAAATTTGTTTTAAAAAAAGAATTAAAAAATGATTTATAAAAATAAATCATTTTAAATTTAGATATTTATTTTTTTGTTTGATTGCTATCAATACGTTTCCAATCGTAGATATTACCCCATATGTCTCCACCGTGTGGATAAATAAGGTGTGTACTATTGGAAATATTTAATGTATCGTTAACAAAGTAGGTATAATCCATAGTTCCAATCCATAAGAATGGATAATGTGAATTAGCTTGTTTAGCTGCTTGAGACCAGGTAGAGTATGAAGCATTAAGTTCTTGTCCCATAGCAGAATCTATAGATGCATCTACAGAAGAATCATTTAATATTTCTGGATTATCATAACCTTGACCAGCTACTCTTGAATCATATTGATGTTCAATTTCACATGGGTCCGCTGAACCGAATCCCCATACAATTCCTTCCTGGAATTTGATTGGATCCATATCGTCCCAACTTCCACCTACTGGTTTAATATCAATACCTATTTCTTTAGCTTGTTCCGCAACAGCTACTGCAATTGCTTGTCTTTCACTTGCTTTTGAATTATAATAGATTGAAAATGATGCTGGTTTTCCATTTTTATCTACTATTCCATCACCATTAGTATCCTTCCATCCGGCATTTGCAAGAATGCTTTTTGCTTGGTCTACATTACCATCTTTAAATGTTGATTCAAATGCCCAAGGTAATTGACTAGCTACACCATTGTATGATACATTACCAAATCCATTCAATGAACCATCTACTAATTTTTGTCTGTTAATTCCAACGTTCAATGCTTCTCTGATAGCAGGGTCTGCCGTTACATTATTACCGTATGTTAAATTATCATCCCCTATTGTTTTTCCAGTATTGTTTTGGGTCGGTAAGGATATTCCACGTACATCGATTGAATCGAAATATTCTAAGTGGAATCCTTTTACTGTTTGATTTGCATATGATGCCGGTACTTCAGCTATATCCACATCTCCATTTTTAACTGCTGCAAATGCTGCATCCGGATCAAGGAAAAGGTTTGTTATTTTTTTGAAGTATGGTTGTTTTCCATAATAATCTGGATTTTTCTCTAAGATAAATTGTTGTCCTTTATCCCATTGAACTAATTTGTAAGGTCCAGATCCGATTGGATTTTTACCATAATTATCTGCATTATAATTAGCTTCCGGTACAATTCCCACATCTGTTAATTTGTTAATGAATGTGGAATCAGATTTATTAAGGGTGAACACTACTTTAGTATCTCCTTCTGCTTTAACTTCTTTCAATGAACTTAAGTCTGCACCTTCACCTAATTCTTTTGATTTATTGTATGAAAATGCAACATCTTTTGCAGTTAATTTATTTCCATCAGTGAATTTTACATCATCACGTATATTTACTGTGTATTCTTTATAATCGCTAGAAATAGTATAGTTTGTTGCTAAATCATTTACAAAGCTATTATTAGCATCCCTTTTAAGGATAGTACTTTGTATGAGTGGTTCGGTTCCAGAATCATGATATCCCCAACCATGCATTGGATCGAAACCAAATTCCGGTTCTTCTCCGTGTGCAGCAACACAAGTTACTAATTCGTCAGGTGCATGTTTGGTGTTTTTTCCACCTAAAGCAAATGCTCCTATTCCAATTATAGCTATTATAACTATAACTACACCTATAATGATCTTTTTATCCATTTTTGTTTCCTCATTAAACTGAATCGAAGTAATATTTTTTTTATTACTATTATATAAAAAATTAATATATTAGTAATACTTTTTTTAATATAAATATTACATAATATAATTTAAAGTTTGAAGTATTTATAAATTCCTATATTATTTCTCATTGTCAGTTTTTAAACAGTATTTGGGGGTTATGACTTAAGTTACCAAACGATTTAACAAAAATTTAATTAATTATATATTGAATAAATTTTAATGTTTACATATGTTTAGTAATGATTCATCAAATAATGTAGATTTAATGCTTAAAAATCCGAAAAAAGCATTAATTAATATGTCCATTCCACTGATTATTTCATTACTTATTACAAGTTTTTATAATTTAATTGATGCTTTTTGGGTATCTGGCCTTGGTGCTGATGCACTTGCTGGTGTTGGATTTTTTACACCAATATTCATGATTTTAGTTGGATTTGGAAATGGATTGGGTTCCGGTGCGGCTTTTGCATTATCAAAATATCTTGGTGAGGGAAATAAACAAAAAGCAAATAATGCTTCAATTCATTCAATTATTATTAATATCATTGTTTCTTTGATTGTAACCATAATATTGTTAATTCTGCTAAATCCTATTATGAATGCTATGGGTGCAGGACAAACCATTGGTTATGCTACAGATTATGGAGTAATAATTCTTTTAGGATCCGTTTTCATTATTCTTTCAAATGCATTATATGGTATTTTTAGGGGCGAAGGAGATACCACAAGGCCAATGTATGCCATGATGGCTTCTGCTATTTTAAACATGATTTTAGACCCTATTTTTATTTATAAATTTGATTTGGGAGTTATGGGCGCTGCTGCTGCAACTATTGTTTCCTCAATATTCGTCATTTTGGTTTTAATATACTGGTTTTATATAAAAAAAGACACATATTTGAAACCCAATATTTCAAATTTTACTTTTGAAAAGGATATTTCAAAAGATATCATTAAAGTGGGCATTCCTGCAAGTATTCAACTTTTGAACAATGCATTTTTTGCAGCAGTTTTTTCAGCTCTCTTAACTTTTGTTGGTTCAACTGATTCGGTTGCCGTCTATTCAACAGGCTGGAGAATAGTAACTATCGGAACAACTCCTCTATTGGCCATTGGAACCACATTAATTAGTGTTATAGCAGCAAATTATGGTGCAAAAAATTATAAAAACATTAAAATTGCTCATAGATATGCAATGAAAATATCTATTTTAATTGCATTTGTCATTGCTGTTTTAACAAATGTTTTTGCAGGAGATATTGCTTCTGTATTTGCATCTGGTGGCAGTAGTTCAAGAATCGCATCAGAATTAACCAGTTTTTTATCATGGATAGTGATTTATTACCCTACAATGGCTGTTGGAGTAGCATCAACTTATGTTTTCCAAGGTGTCGGTAAAGGGTTAACTGCAATGTTTCAAACAATTATGAGAGAAACCGGTTTCACAATATTTTTTGCAGTTTTACTAGGTGTTGTTTTTGGTTATGGTGTGTGGGGAGCTTGGATGGGTATTGTTTTAGGTGAAATTGTATCAAACAATATTACAATGCTATGGGCGGATTATTTGATTAAAAAATTGATAAATATTAATGATTAAGCACCATTAATATCTTTTAAATAAATTTTATCATCACAAATTGTATCAACTAAATCCATATCATGACTTACAAGTAAAAATCCCATTTTTCTTTCTTTAACTACTTTTAAAACAGAATCTAAGATTTGTACTTGTGTTATCGCATCAAGCATTGTTGTCATTTCATCTGCTATTAAAAATTTTGTTTTCGGATTCAGTGATCTTAATACGGAAAATCTTTGAAGTTCTCCTCCAGATAATTCCTGCGGAAATCTTGTAAGCCATGTTTTTTGAATACCGAATTCTTTTAAAAAGTCATCAGGCACATCCCAGGATTCTTTTAAGACAGCTTCCATTTTCCATTTTGGATTCATTACTTTTTCGGGGTGTTGATAAATTAATTGTACTGGTTTAAATCCTTTTTTAGGTAACGATTTTCCATCAAAAGTTACACTGCCTTCGTATTTAGTAACATAACCAGATAATATTTTACATAATGTGGATTTTCCGCTTCCACTATCTCCAATTAAACCCATAACTTTATTGTTGTCTAATTCTAAATTAATATCTTTTAGCAAATATTTTTTAGCTGATGGGTATTTAAATGAAATGTTTTCTGCTTTAAGTTCCATATTATGCACCTTCTTCATATTTAAAACATCTAATTTTTTTCTTTCCAAGACTTATCAATTGAGGTCTTTCATTTTCACATCTATCAAATGCCATTTCGCATCTACTATAATAAGGGCAACCTTCAGGTATTTCTCCATGTAACGGCTGATGACCTTTTGTCAATTCAAATCCATTTGCAGGGAGTGCCTTATAAAGTGATTTTGTATACGGGTGAAGTAAGTTTTCTCCATTGCCTGAAAAATCCTTATTTTCAGCAATTTCAATTACATATCCTGAGTAGAATATACCAATTCTATCTGCAATTTCAAGTGCAGCATGAATGTCATGTGTAATTAATAAGACTCCAACACCATCTTCTTTCATCTGTTTAAAGTGATTTAATGTTTCTTTTACAGTTTTTTCATCTAAACCTGGTGTTGGTTCATCAGCGACAACTAATTGGGGGCTTGATAATAGTGCTGTTGAAACAAGCACACGTCTCGCCATTCCACCAGATAACTGGAATGGATACATATCATCAACTTCCGGACCCAAATTATAACGTTCAAATATTTCTCTTTGTTTTGCTTTTTTCTCCTTTTTTTCTTCTTTACTTTCAGTTTTACCAATTGCTTGGTCAGAAATTTTCATTAAAGGATCTAAAAAATTTACTGATTGTGGAATTAGAGCTATTTCGTCTCCCCTAAGTTCTTCTTTGTCTTCTTGCGATAATTCTTTTCCTTTGTATTTTATTTTTCCATTTAAATTTGCATTTTCGGGTAAAATTCCAAATATTGCATGGGCAAGTAAACTTTTTCCAGAACCACTTGAACCCAATATTGCTAATATTTCCCCTTCAGATACATCTAATGTCAAATCTGTAATTACTTTTAAATCTCTTTGATTTAATCCTTGTACATATTGAATAAATGAAATTGATACATTTTCAACATCCAATAATTTTTCCATTTTTTCCACCTGTAATGATAGTATATTTTGAAAAGTGTGTAATATGGTTTTGATATATTTTCAAATAATAATATTTAAATACTATTTTGTACTTTATCAATATTAAAGTTATTCAAAATTTATTAAAAAGTATTACTATATTGACATATTTTTTATATAGTAAGTATTACTTTTTTAAGTGGTGTCCAAATGAAAGTTATCATAAAAAAACTTATAAATGATTCAGAAATGATTTCTAATGTTCAAAATTTTTTATTCAATCAAATAAAAAAAGAATTTGGCTATGATTATGTTCCTGAATGGCATCAGGATATTGTAAACATGGAAAAATACTATATTAATCCCAAAAGAAATAATTTTTTCATTGCTTATAATGAAAATTGTGAAATCATTGCAACTATTGGTATAAGAGCTTATGATAAGAATTTTCCTCAATTTAGGGGACAATTTTCAAATGATAGTACTTCCAGTATATGGAGATTATTTGTTGATGAAAAATACAGGCGTTGTGGTTTGGCTTCTAAGATGTTTAGTGTCGCTGAAAGTTTTGCAAATGAATTCGATTATGAAGATATTTATTTGCATACTCATAAAACATTACCTGGGGCTATTAAATTCTGGACTAAAATGGGCTTCATTATTATATTGGATTCCAATGATGAATTAGAAACAGTTCATATGGATAAAAAAATCAGAGGTTTAGAAATCAATACGCCTCATTCTATCTTCAAATATGCGGTTATGTTATAATCTTTTAATATATTTCTGTGTGTGTGGGCAGGCATAAATGCATTTTCCACATACTGTATCTTCTTTTCCTAGGTTTTCGTATGATATTTTAAGCGCATATTTTTCACATTTTTTATCGTCGTAAAACTCATTTCTTTTTAGTTTATAATTCCATTCTTTTCCACTTATTGCACCACCAGGACAGGCATCCATACATTCCATGCATTTTCCGCATTTTGATTTAAGTATGGGATTTCCAATATTTAGAGGAGCATTTGTTAAAACAGAAGATATTCTTAAAGCAGATCCAAAGTTGCTTGTTGTAAATAATGCAGATTTACCAATCCAACCCAACCCTGCACGTGTTGCTAGTGTTTTATGAGGTAATTCAAAAGAGTTATTTTCTCCAAAATCAGTGCCTAATCTCTTTTTTGTTTGTGCATATGCATCATATCCATTATCTATTAAAAATTCTTCACATTCCATTCCTAATTTATCTAATCTCGTATTTATGCTCACTAATTCATTAACATATTCTTGTGTAGGGGCATTTTGCATATTTTCAATGATTTTTTTTGGATAGGTGATGTAGAAGACCACTCCCTTATCCAATTCTTTTTTTGGACTGCAATCCTTAATGTCTGCATATCCTACTTCAGTTGCACCATTTTTTAGTAAGAATGTTTTCAATTTTTGGGATAATGACATAATTGTATTATTCTTTTTAGTTTTATATTAAATTAGTTATTACTTTTTTATTTTTTTTAAGTTAATAAACAAATAATCAATTGTTATTATTTTTAATTACTTTAATCATTACTTTTTTTAATATTTTTTTTATTTTGTATACTTTTAGAAGTCTTATTTTTATTATTTTTGAGTTTGGCGAGTATAAATGGTAATAAATATATTTTTATATATTTGTCAATATAATATAATTAATATTAAAATAATGATTTTTAGTATTACTTATTAATCATTTTTTGATGAAAAAGTATTACTTTATTTTAATATTGATATTTTTATATGGTGAGAAAATTGAACAAAAAACTTTTAATTGGAGGAGTTGTGGTTCTTGTCGCAATTATTGGAGGGGCTTTCATGTTTATGGGTCATTCATATCATGATGATGACCCAACACATTTGGTTGTAGCTGCTCACAGTAATATTAAAGAACCTAAAGCCGGTTTTAACCCACTTACTGGATGGGGATGCGGACATCAAAACTACAATCCGTTAGTGCAATCTTGTTTATTTAAAACAGATGCAAATGGAACAATTGTTCCAGATATAGCTACTGATTATTCAATCAGTGATGATGGAAAGACATGGACAGTAAACTTAAGAAACGACATTAAATTCTCAGACAATTCAACTTTAGATGCTGAAGATGTGGCATTTACATTCAATACTGCAAAAGCAACAAAATCTGAATTGGATTTAACAAACATTGCTAATGTAACTGCTGTAAATAGTACTTCTGTCAAATTTAATTTAGTTGAACCAAGGTCAACATTTATTTATGATTTAAGGTATGTTGGTATTGTTCCTTCTGACACTTATAACAACAATACCTACGGTGAGCATCCAATTGGATCAGGTCCATATGTATTGGACCACTGGGATAAAGGTCAACAAGCAATCTTCAAAATAAATGATAATTATTATGGTAAAAAACCTTACTTCACTCAAATTACTTTAGTTTTCCCTGAAGAAGCAACATGGTTAGAATTAGCTAAATCTAATGATTTTGATGTAGTGCCTGTTGCAACTTCTGCTTTAAATCAATCTGTTGATGGATATCAATTTGTTGAAAAATCTGCAGGAAGAGCACAAGGTGTATCCTTACCATATCTTCCGGATAACGGAACTGTATATAATGGTACTTATAAAATTGGTAATAATGTAACTGCTGATAAATCTATTCGTGAAGCGTTAAATGTTGGTATTGACCGTAATAAAATGGTAGATTCTGTATTTTCAGGACATGCTAAACCGGAATATACTGGTGTTGACACAAGAGACTATGCAAATAATGCAAGTAAAGTTAATGATAGTAATGTGGAACAGGCAAAACAAATATTGGCTCAAGGTGGTTGGAGAGATACTAACGGTGATGGAATTGTAGAGAAGAATGGTACTAAAGCATCATTTGACTTATACTATCCACCAGATTATCTTGATAGACAATCTTTATCCACTGTATTTGCTGAGCAAGCAAAACAAATAGGAATTGAAGTTAACCTTAAAGGTGCTGATTGGGATACAATTTATCAAAATATGTACAGTTCAGCTGCTTTAATGCAACAAACTTCTCCTGATCCTTATAAATCTGTCTATCAACAATACCACAGTAAAGAGGTTGATGGTTTCTATATGAATCCTAATTTATATAATAATAGTGCGTCAGATGCTTTAATGGAACAAGCTATGCATAGTAATGACTTCAATCAAGCTAATAATTACTGGTCTCAATCTGCACTTGTAAATGGTGGAGGATGGGGTCCTGCTGGTGATGCTCCATGGGTATGGTTAGCAAACTATGACTACAACTATTTCATTAAAGATGGAGTTAACATAGGAAACCAACCTGATGGTTTAGGAAATGATATCTTAATTAACGTTTGTGAATGGACAAGGGCTTAATTAGGTCCTTGCCTTTTTTTTATTTTTTTAAAAAAATTTTTAAAGGGGGTTCATTATGAATAAAAAAAGTATTATAAAATTTTTTAGTTATAAATTTATCCGTTTTATAATTTTAATGGTTGCTGTTGCAATTTTTAGTTTCATATTATTAGATTTATCCCCTATCAATCCAGTTTCTGTTTATTTAAAAGGTGCTGCTGTATCTGAAAGTCAACGTGCTATTCTTAATGAATACTTTGGTGTGGGAGTTCCGCTTCAAACTAAAATTTATCATTGGTTACTAAATTTGATTCAAGGAAACTTAGGAACTTCACTGATATATCGTGCTCCTGTGTTGGATGTAATTATTGATAAGTTTACTGCATCTCTTGCATTAATGTCTATATCTTGGTTATTAAGTGGTGTTATTGGATTTTTATTAGGTGTTGTTGCAGGTAAAAATAAAGGTTCTTGGATTGATAAAGCAGTTAAAACGTATTGTTATGCAATTCAATCTGCTCCATCTTTTTGGGTAGGAATGCTTATTTTAATGGTCTTTGCAGTTTATTTAAAATTATTCCCAATAGGATTTGGTGTTCCTATTGGTGTTAGAAGTACTGATGCTTCTTTTATAGATTGGGCATCAAGACTTGTACTTCCTACATTAACATTAAGTTTAGTAGGTTTAGCACCAATTGCAATGTATACACGTAATGAATTGGTTCAAGTATTGTCCTCGGATTATATTTTATTTGCTAAGTCTAGGGGTGAAAAAGGTTGGGATTTAGTAAAAAATCATGGAATTAGAAATATTTTACTTCCAGCTGTCACACTACAATTCTTATCATTTAGTGAGTTATTTGGTGGTGCTGTTTTAGTTGAACAAGTATTTTCATATCCTGGAATAGGTCAAACTGCTGTTACTGCAGGTCTTCAAAGTGATGTTCCTTTATTCTTAGGTATTGTTCTATTTAGTGCAGTATTTGTTTTCGTTGGTAATTTATTAGCTGATATTTCATATTATTTCATTGATCCTAGAATTAAGGAGAGTGAGTTCAATGATTAGAAAGAAATCCGCTAATGATAAAGAGCCTTGGTTTTTGTATAAAGCTAATCTCAGAACTAAAACTTTAGTAATTATTGGTATCTCCGTAATACTAATTGTCAGTATTTTAATTTCCAGTTTATTTATTGGTGATATTCCAACAAGTTTTGCTAGCGCTAATCAAATGCCTTCTTTCCAACATCTTTTCGGAACAGATTGGATGGGAAGGGATATGTTTTTAAGAACTATTGCTGGTTTAGGCTTAAGTTTAACTGTTGGTATTGTAGCATCAGGAGTCAGTACTCTTATTTCCATAATATTGGGATTATTTTCCAGTTTCAATAGATTTGCTGATGAAGCTGTTGCAAGTATTATAGATTTATTTGGTTCAATACCCCATATTCTCTTAATTATTCTTATTTCAATAATGTTTGGTGGTGGAACGTTTGGTGTTATAATGGGTGTTGGTTTAACACATTGGACACCTCTTGCAAGAGTTCTTAGATCTGAAGTTAAAGAGATTAAAACTAAAGAATATGTTCATTTAGCTCAAAACTTAGGAAAATCAAAAGTATGGATTGCAACAAAACATATTTTACCATTAATTGTTTCTCAAATAATTGTGGGTGTTATTTTAATGTTTCCACATGCAATTATGCATGAAGCAGCAATAACATTTTTAGGATTTGGTTTACCTCCTCACGAACCTGCAATTGGAGTAATTTTATCTGAATCAATGCAATATTTATCATCTGGATATTGGTGGTTAGCATTCTATCCTGGTGTATCTTTGTTGATTGTTGTATTGTTATTTGATTTAATTGGTGAAAATGTTGAAAAATTATTAAATCCTGAAACTGCACAGAAATAAGAGAAATTTCATCATTTCTCTTCAAATCTTTTTTTTTAAAAGTGATAGTATGAATATTAAAATTACAGAAATCAATAATAATAATGATGAAATAACTACAGTTCAAGAATTTTTGTATAATCAAATTAAAAAGGAATATGGGATTGGTCCCACTCCTAAGTTTCATTATGATATTGATGGTTTAAAAGAATATTATCTTCTTCCTGAGCGTAATAACTTTTTTATCGCATGGTATGGGGATAAAATTGTTGCAACTGCAGCCATTAGAGCTTATGATTTGGAGTATGATTTTTTCAAAGGCCAATATTCAAAGGATACAACTGCAAGCATTTGGCGTTTGATGGTTGATAAAAATTATAGAAGATGTGGGATTGCCAGAAATCTTGTAGCCGAAATTGAAGATTTTGCATGCCGTAAATCTTATGATAAAATATATCTTCATACACACAGATATCTTGAAGCAGGTTTGCCATTCTGGAAATCTTTAGGTTATGTTGTAACCGTTGAAGAAGATGATTATGATGAAACTATTCACATGATTAAAAGCTTAATTTAAGTTATTTTTTTCAATCAAGCAAAGCCGTATGTTATAACATATCCGTTTTCATCTACAATTGTAAAATAACCATCATCGTAGTGTATTTTTTCTCTTCCACCACCAATACTTTCACGATAAGTTTCGTGCTCTTTTGGATTCCATCCGTCTGATGTTACTTCACTTTCATGCCTTGGGGTATATCCTTTGTAGTTTGGATCATTTCTTGGCCGATTCGCATCTATGGAATTTTGATCAGTATTTTTTGAATCTGACGAAATATGGGCCACTTCGGTGTTTAATGTTGTATTGTTTGCAGAAGGCATATTCTTTCCATCATTCCCGTTATTTAAAACAAAAACTTCCAAAATAACTCCGACAGCCAATAGAATTGCAATAATTATAAGGATTATGATGATGTTTTTATTTTCCATAATAATATTTTATGCACATTTTATTAATATAATTTTTCTTAAAATTTATTTTATATTAATTAAAAACTTATCACTGATGAAAAGAACAGCACTAAAAATTGGATATATCGGAACTAATTTCCATGGGTTTCAAAGACAACCTGATGTAAGAACGGTCGAAGAAGAATTAATATATCATTTACGAAAATTAGACTACATTGATGATTTAAAAAAGTCCAGATTCAGAATAGCTGGTCGGACTGATGCTGGAGTTCATAGTTTGGGTAATGTAATCAGTTTTCAGTCTGAAAAAGAAGTAAGAGTAAATGAAATTAATAACAGCCTTCCGGATGATATTCAAATTTTGGCCAGTGCTCCTGTTCGTTATGCATTTAAACCAAGATATGCTCAAATGAGGCAATATCGTTATTTATTATTCCAGGATTTGGATATTGATAAGTTAAATGAAGTTGCAGAAGTCTTTAAAGGAACCCATGACTTCACTAATTTTACAAAAAGATTCCAAAAGACAACTACAAGAACAATTGACGACATTAGAATCACAAAAGTGGGTCTGGATGATTATCACAAAAGGGAATTTCCTAACCTCCATGATACAATATCTCCGATTTTCATTGATATTTATGGGGAATCATTTTTATGGAATATGGTTCGTAAAATGATGAGGATTTTTGTTGATGTGGCTTTAGACAAAATGACATTAGATGATGTTAATGAATTACTGAATCCTCCCAAAGATTCTCCAAGAGCACATATTAAAGTAATGGAAGCAGAATATTTGATTTTAATGGATATTCAATATGATGGCATTAAATTCAGATATGATGATTATGCATGTAATCGTTTTAAAAGAAATTTAATAGATTCACTGGATAATCTGCAGAAAAAATATGCTATCCGTGAATCTATGATAAAAAGTTTAGATGACTTAATATAGTTTTTTTTTTTAAAAAATTTATTATCTTTTAATGTAAATGTTATATTAAAATTTAAGGATAATCTCTTTTTTTTTAATCGGTTAGCAAATATTTTTTAATGGAAACTTTCATATATATTAATTGGGTTTTTTATATTATGGGTTGATTTAATATGAGTAATAAGAATGTTGAATTAATGAGGGGAGAGCCTGAAATAGCTGTAAGGAAGTTAGCCATTCCAATTATGATTTCAATGCTTTTAACAGCATCTTATAATATTGTTGATGGAATTTGGGTTGCGGGATTAGGTCAGGCAGCTATTGCAGGAATAGGTTTTGTAACGCCGATTTTCATGATTTTAAATGGTGTAAGTGTTGGTCTGGGAAATGGTGCTACAAGCAGCATTAGTCGTGCTGTCGGTGCAAAAGATCATGAACGAGCTAATAAATCGGCTACCCATGCTCTTTTAATATTTGTATTGGCTTCATTATTGTTGACTGTTGTTTTACTTTTTATTCAAGAGCCGTTGATTAAAACTTATGGTGCATCAGGCCAGTCTTTGGCTGAGGGACTTAAATATGGAACTCCCTTATTTTTAGGTTTATTTGGATTCATGCTGGCTAATGGTGGAAGTGGTATTCTTCGTGGTGAAGGGGACATGACAAGAGCCATGTATGCAATGATTGTTTCTGTTGTTCTTAATTTTATTTTGGACCCTATTTTCATATACATATTAAATTTGGGTTCAGCAGGTGCTTCTCTTGCAACAATTATAAGCTCATTAGGTTCAGCTACAGTTATAATGTATTGGATTTTGATAAAAAAGGATACTTATGTTCATGTTACTTTTAAAGACTTTGAATTTGACTCAAAAATATTCATTGATATTTTAAAAGTAGGTATTCCTGCTTCTCTGGATATGTTTGTGATGTCACTTGCAATGAGCATATATTTAATATTCATTTCTTCAATTGCCGGCGAATACGGTATTGCAGCATTCACGTCTGGTCAAAGATTATATTTATTTGCCATAATGCCTCTTACTGCTATAGGCAGTGCTGTTGCAGCTGTTAGCGGAAGTGCATATGGTGCAAGAAATGCGGATTATCTTTCAAGAGCCCATTATTATGGTACAAATTTTGCAATGGTCTTTGGACTGGTGATGGTGTTTATTTTAGTTGTATTTGCGCCTCAATTGTCATTAATTTTTGCTTACACTCCTGAAACTGCTAATTTGGTGCCCGAAATTACTAATTTTTTAAGGATTGCTTCTTTTGGTTTGCTTTTGGTTGGAATAGGGATGCCTTCCAGTTTCATGTATCAGGGAATTGGCCGAGGAACAACCAGTTTGGCATGGACAATCATAAGGGAAGTAATATTTACGGTTAGTTTTACTTATTTATTTGGTATTATTTTAAACTGGGGTTTAATAGGTATTTGGACAGGTCTTGCTGTAGGTCGGATGCTTGCATCAATTTTAAACTTCATTTATGCCAGATACACTATTAGTGTAATAAGAAAAGAGTTTCAATAAGTTACTTATTTAAATTTAAACGGAACTTTGGATAAAAATTTTTATTAATTTAGTAAATTAAATATACTAATAAGTGATATTATGAAGATTGCTGTTGTACTTGGAACAAGGCCTGAAATTATTAAAATGGCCCCAATTATTGATGAAATCATTAAAAGAGGTATTGATTTAACTATTCTTCATACTGGCCAACATTATGATGAAGAAATGTCAGATAATTTCTTTAGAGACCTTGAAATTCCTGCTCCGGATTATAATATTCATGTGGGTTCCGGTTCTCATGCAAAACAAACGGCTTTAATGATGGAGGGTATTGAAGGAGTTTTTATGGATGAAAAACCAGATATTGTTTTAGTTCAAGGTGATACTAATGCAGTTCTTGCGGGTTCATTAGTGGCTTCTAAATTACACATTGCCATTGGTCATGTTGAATCAGGTCTTAGGTCATTTGACATGACAATGCCTGAGGAAGTAAATCGTAGAGTATGTGATGTAACATCTACAATGTATTTTATTCCAACAGAACAGTCAGCCATTAATCTTTTAGCTGAGGGATATTCAAGAACAAATTTATTTATAACTGGAAATACTGTTGTTGATGCTTGTTTCAGGCATTTGGAAATAGCTAAAAAACGTGGTTTTGATGAAGAATCTCTTGCTAGTTTAGATATCGATAATATGGATAAAATTTTAACTTTAACAATGCATCGGGCAGAAAATGTGGATATTAAATCAAGAGTTATCAATATTATTGATGCTATAAAAGAGTTAAATGATATGAATGTCATATTTCCAATTCATCCAAGAACTAAAAAGACTTTACAGGATTTTGGTCTTTTTGATGAGTTAAATAATTTAAAGCATGTTCATATTATTAAGCCATTGGGATACTTGGACTTTTTGCAGTTAACATCAAAATCAACTTTAATATTAACAGATTCTGGTGGTCTTCAAGAAGAAGCAATAACACTTAATGTTCCGGCTTTAACATTAAGATATAATACAGAACGGCCTGAAACAGTAACTGCTGGTGGAAATATCCTTGTTGGATCAGATAAAGATGTAATTTTGGAAAATGCGAATAAAATATTAAATGATAAAGAATTTGCAGAAAAAATGAAAAATGCTCCAAATCCATATGGTCAAGGAAATTCGGCAAAATTAACTGTTGATGCAATTCAAAATTATTTTGATGAAGGATTGTTGGATATTAAGGCTCCGGAAGATATCATGTCTTCATTTGAAAGAAAAATGGCTTTAATCGATGAAAATGTTTCTGTTAAGGAATTTGAAGATAAAAATAATGCTTCAATTCATATGATTTTTGATGGAGAAAAAATGCGTTTTCCAGCTGATGATTTAAAATTAAAAGGAATGTGTGTTACTTATGACGAATACAAATGATGATTCAATTTTAGTATTTGAGTATTTTACTGCTTCAGGTGAAAAAGACAAATGTATTATTTCAGAAGCCGAAGCATTGTTATTCGCATTAATTGATGACTTGTCTGATTATAATTTGGATGTTGTTGTAAATTCATCCTATGGAGATATCATATCTGATTATGATAATGTTAATCCTATATTAATTGATGCAGATATTATTTCTTGGCTTGAAGATAATGCGGCTGCTTTTAATAAGGCGATTTTTATTTCAGCTGAAAATGAAAATAATTTATACAATATAACAAAAATTTTAGAGGAAAATGCTGTGTCAATTTTTACCTCATCAAGTGAAGCTTGTCTTATAGCATCAGATAAATCTTTAACTTATGAAACTATTTCAAATAATGTTCCTCAGCCAAGAACTTTCAGGTTTAAAATTGATTCTAAAGGTTATTGGAAAAGAGCAATTACAAATTTATATGAAAAATGGCAAGCAGAAGATCCTTTAACTCCACTTAAATTAATAATAAAACCATTAATTGGTGTTGATTGTGAAGATATAGTCATAATTGAAGACATTAATGATTTGAGTTATGATTTGGAAGAAATATTTCCTCCGCAATCAAGGATTATAGTTCAGGAATATATTGATGGTGAAGATATAAGTGTTAGTTTAATCTGTAATAATGGAAAAGCAACACCAATAAGTTTAAATAAACAATTTGTAAAACTTGAAAATAATAAAGGGACATATATTGGGGGAATGCTTCCATTTGAAAGTAAACTAAAGGATGAAGCTTTCAATATTGCAAAAAAAGCATGTGAATCTATTGAAGGATTAAGCGGATTTGTAGGTGTTGATTTATTAATAAGTAATGGTGAAGAAATTTATCCAATTTATTTGCTTGAAGTTAACTCCAGATTTACAACACCATATGTTGGACTTAAAAAAATAGCTAATTTTAATATAGCAAAAACAATTATTGAAGGTACTATTGAAGAAATTGACCTCTCTTTAGACGGTAAAGTGGAATTTAAAAAACAAGGAGATAATCTGGAGATTAGGAGAATTTAAAATATGAAAATTGCAGGTTTTGACATTGGTGGAGCGAACACTGATTTGGCGATTATTGACTTTGATAATGATGAAATTAAAAATATAGATGTTGATTTTGCTTATCTTCCAATGTGGAGTAATAATGATGATTTATCAAAGGTTTTAGTAGAATTAATTGAAAATATCTGTCCGGTATCTGAAATTGATGCTGTTGGTATTTCTATGACAGCTGAACTTGTTGATGCTTATGATACTAAAAAAGATGGAGTTTTGGATGTTGTTCGAAAGTGTGAAGATACATTTTCCTGTCCAATTGCTTATGTTGGAATTGATGGTATGATGTCAAAAGAAGAGGTTGAAAAAACTCCTCTTAAAGCAGCAGCCGCTAATTGGATTGCAACAGCTCAAATTGCAACATTAATTTCTGATAATTGTATTTTTATTGATACTGGAAGCACAACAACGGATATAATACCAATCAAAAATGGGAAAGAATGTGCAATAGGCAAATCTGACTTTGATAGGTCTGCAACTGGTGAATTAATATATACTGGTACTTTAAGGACTAACCTTGCTAGTTTTTTAGATAAAATTGAATTCGATGGGAAGAAATATCGTGTGGCTAGTGAGTTATTTGCACAAACTGCAGATGTTTATATGGTTTTAGATTTAATCAGTGAAGATGATTATGTATGCAACACATTTGACGGCGCATCAAAATCTAAAATTGATTGTGCAAAAAGGATAGCTCGCGTTGTATGTGCAGATTTAGAAATGTTATGTGAAAATGACATTAAAGAAATTTCAGAATTTATCCATCAAAAACAAATAGAACAGATTGCTGATGGTTTAAAACAGGTTCATGAAACTCAAAACTTGGATTTAGTTATCACTACCGGTTTGGGTAAAGATATTTTAGATAAACCTGCAGCTGAATTATTGGGTCTTGAAGTTAAATCCATGGGTGATATTTTAACTGATGATGAATGTGTTGTAGCGCCTGCTGTTGGAACTTCAGTAATGATGAATAAATATTTAAATGATTAATATGGCTAGTTTTAGATATTATACTGATGGTGCAGCCACAATGATTCGCAAAAATGGTAAATACCTTCGTGAAGCTGGTGGCTGGGCTTTCGTACTTTTAATTGATAATCGTGAAGATTCTGTTTGTTCTGGGGGTTGTCCTCTAACGACTAATAATGAGATGGAATTATATGCAATTTATGCTTCCATGAAAGATTTTCTTTTGAAATCTGAATCTGGAGATATGGTTGAAATATGCTCAGATTCATCATACTGCATTGATATATTTACTAAATGGGCATTTAATTGGCAGAAAAAAGGATGGAAAAAGAGTGATGGTAAACCTATCAAAAATTTAAAATTAATTAAAGCTATTTGGAAATTAATGGCTAATATTAAAAGCAAATCTTGTATGTTGAAGTTCAAAAAGGTAAAGGGCCATTCATCCAATCAGTGGAATAATAAAGCTGATGAACTTGCAGGAACTGCTAAAAATATTGCTTTTAAATCTGGAAAAACGGTTTATTATGGTGAAAATGATGGTCTTTTAGGTGAAAAGTCAAAGTATGTTGATTAATACCACACATCTTTCATTCCAAGTAAATATGCGCCGGTATTAGCTATTAAATGTATTATCAGTGTTAAAACTATTGAAATTATAATAAAGTTTAAATCAAATTTAACAACAAGTGAAGCAAATAATAATGCAACTATCAAAAAATCGATTTGATCAAGTATTGGTGCAGGTTTTCCACGTCCAATTCCTAATCTTCTTTTTAAGAAACTGCCTAAAGCATCACCGACAAGTGCTCCGAATGCAAGTAAAAATCCAATTAAAATTCCATTTAAAACGCCAACTGCTATTGGGGTTGTTATAAATTCCCCATATGCTGCGAGTAAATCCGGTCCAAAATATCCTTGTATCGCTCCGATTATAGTTCCTAAAATAGTCCCTCCAATAAAACCTCTCCAGGTTACACCATCTCCAATCCATCGATTACCTTTTGAATCTGTTTTTCCACAGTCTAGGGGTTTTCCTCCACCAAAAATTAATCCTCCACTATTGGATATGTATGCTGGAAGTAAAAAGTATAAAACTGTGATGCAGAGAATTCCTATTGCGGTGAAATCAAAGCTCATTTTTTATTTACTCCATTAAAAATTTTATTAATTATTTATATTATTCATTTAAGTATATAAATTTTAAATAAGTATAAATATTAAATTAACTATACTTAATTATATTATGTTTTTTTATTATTGAGTTATGTTTGTTATTTAGGTGATTTTTTGAAAATTAAAAATACAAAAAGTCTATGTCCAGAGTGTGGCAGACCCGTTGATGCTGAAGTTTATGATGAGGGAGGAAAAGTTTATATCAAAAAAACTTGTAGTGTCCATGGGGAATTTATTAACACTTACTGGAATGACGTTGAGACTTATGATCGAGTTAGGGATTATGAACCTTCAATCACTTCTGTAGAAAATCCTTCTGTGGATGATATATCTACTTGCCCATCTAATTGTGGTCTCTGTTCTAAACATGAGACATCAACTGTATTGGGTTTGATTGATGTTACAAATAGGTGTAATTTAAAATGTCCTGTTTGTTTTGCTAATGCAGCTGCTTCAGGACGTTTATTTGAACCTACTCAGGATGAAATTAGACAAATGCTTAAAAATTTAAGGAGTTTAAAACCTCATCCTACTCCGGCTGTTCAATATGCTGGTGGTGAACCTACTGTTAGAAAAGATATTGTAGAATTAGTTAAAATGGCAAAAGATGAAGGGTTTACTCACGTTCAAATAGCTACAAATGGTTTAAAATTAGCAATGAAAGAAAATTTAGCTAAAGAACTAAAGGATGCTGGTTTAAATACAGTTTATTTAGCATTTGATGGTGTAACTCCAGAGCCTTATATCAACAATAGGGGAAGAGATTTACTTCCTTATAAATTAGATGCAATTGAAAACTGTAGAAAAGCAGGTTTGGGTATTGTATTAGTTCCTACTTTAATTAAGGGTGTAAATGACCACCAAGTTGGAGATATTATTAAATTTGCTTTTGATCATAATGAAAACATTTATGGAGTTAATTTCCAACCAGTTTCTTTTGCAGGAAGAACTCCTTCAGACCAAGTAGAAAAACAAAGAATTACCATTCCTGACTTTATTCAAATTATTGAAGATCAAACTGATGGCGATGTAAAAACTACGGATTTTTATCCACCATCTTCTGTTGAACCTATAGCTAAATTTATCGGAGCTCTTGAGGGTGGAGAACCAACTGTAACTCTTAATTGTCATCAGCATTGTGGTATAGCTACTTATGTATTTAGAGAAAAAACTGAAGGTTCAGGCAAGGATAAATTAATACCAATTAATGATTTTATTGATGTTGATGGTTTATTCAAAAAATTAGATGAATTAGCTGAAAAATTAAAAAAAGGCGGTTTTGGAAGAAAACAAAGAGTTTTAGCTAGTGCTACTAAAGCTATTCCAAAATTAATTTATTCTGATAAAACTCCTAAAAATTTGGATGTTAAAAGAATTATACTTAATGTATTTACAAAAAGATCTTATAGTGCTTTAGGTGATTTTTCAAAAGATGCTATGCTTATTTCATGTATGCATTTTATGGATCCATTTAATTTTGATGAAGATAGAGTTAAAAAATGTGTTATTCATTATGCAACTCCAGATGGTAGAATTATTCCATTTTGTACATATAACTCAATGTATCGTGAAAATGTTGAGGAAAAATTCTCAACCACTTTCAAAGGTTCTAAAAACTAATATTTATTGAGGATTTAACTTATGTATATTAAATCACCTTCTAGACTTCATTTAGGACTTATTGATATGAATGGTTCTTATGGTAGGCTTGATGGAGGAATCGGCTTAACCATTCAAGAGCCAAACTTTATTTTATATGGGGAAACTGCTGAAAAAGGAATCACAATTGATTTCAATGAAGAACATAACTTCAATGATAAAATTAAAAATGAATGTGTAAAAAAAATCAATCAGGCCTCTCAAAAGGTCATTGACTATTATGGTGTCGATGAAGGATTTTATTTTAGGGTTGATAGTGCATATCCTCCCCATTCCGGTTTAGGATCTGGAACTCAAATTGCTTTATCTACTGGAAAGATTATTACAGAACATATTGGAGAGGAAGCTAATGGTTATGCTTTAGGTAAAATTACTGGGCGTGGTGGAACTTCAGGCATTGGTGTTTTTGCTTTCGATTATGGTGGTTTTATTGTTGATGGTGGCCATAGTAGAAAAGAAAAGGATTCTTTCTTACCTTCTTCTGCTTCTAAAGCTAATCCTCCCCAATTATTCGGCCGTTATGAATTTCCAGAAGAATGGGGTGTATTGCTCGTTATTTTAAAATCAGATGTTAGTGTTAATGGCCAAAAAGAAGTTAATATATTCCAGGAATATTGTCCAATTGACCGTAAAGAAGTAGAATTATTCTCCCATTTAGTTTTTGTGAATATGATACCATTTTTACTTGAAAAAGATTTGCCTTGCTTTGGTAATACAATAAATAAAATACAAACTATAGGATTTAAAGGTATTGAAGTTAAACTTCAAGCAGACAATATTAAAAATTTGATGGCAAAATTAACCGAAATTGGCGCTTATGCTGTTGGAATGAGTTCTTTTGGACCAACAGTTTATTCGTTTTATGATGAATCTAACAAACATATTGTACAAGAAATTAAGGATTATGTCGGTGATGATGGGATTGTTATAACAACAAAAGCTCAAAATCATGGCCATATTCTTACTAAATAGTGATTATTATGGATATTATTCGTGGAAAGACTTGGACTTTTGGTGAAAATATAGATACGGATGTTATTATTCCTGGGAGATATTTAAGAACGTTTAATCCTCAGGATTTGGCAGATCATGTACTTGAAGGAGAAAGACCAGATTTCACTAAAAATGTTCAAAAAGGTGATGTTATAGTTGCTGATGAAAACTTTGGATGCGGGTCTTCACGTGAACAAGCACCTGTTGCTATTAAAACCGCAGGTGTTGATGCTATTGTTGCTAAATCATTTGCAAGAATTTTTTATAGAAATGCAATTAATATAGGTTTGCCGGTTATTGTAAGTGATATTGAAGCTAAAGATGGGGATATAATAAAAATTGATTTATCTAAAGGAAGTTTAATTAATGAAACTTCCGGTGAATCTCTTAGCTTTGAACCATTCAAAGATTTTATGTTAAATATTTTGGAAGATGGTGGTTTAGTAAATCACTATCTAAATAATGATTAATTATATTTTTTTAAGGAGGCATAATATGGAATGTCCTATTTGTGGTTCTGATGATATTGAAATTTTAAACTCGAAACAAAAGGAATCTAAAAAGAAATTCATGGAAGAATATCTTTTAAAATGTTTGGATTGTGATCATGTTTTTAAAGATGTTTTTTCTGCTAAAAAACCTAAAATGTATAGACTTATTATTTCTGAACAAAATCGTTCTCATAAAACTTCAATTGAATTATCTCCGAGTGATGAATTAAAAGTTGGAGATATTTTGTTATCTGATATAGGTCAAGTTGAGGTTTCAAGTATTGAAGTTAATGATACTCGTGTTAAAAAATCGATTGTTGAAGATATTGATACAATATGGGCAACATCTGTTGAAATTCCTGCACGTATTGGATTTTCCGTTGATTTGCATGGTGAAGTTGATTCATATAAATTGGATTTAGAAAGAGATTTTGAAATTGCTCCAGGGGATATCGTAAAAATTGAAAATCATATTGTCAAAGTTCATGTTATTAAAACAAATGATAGAAAACTCACTTCAGGGTTTGCTAAAGCAGGAGTAATTAAAAGAGTTTATTCAAAGCCGGTCAAATTCAATAATTTTGATTATGATTTAACTTCAAATATTTTCAAAAAAACTTAATTTTGTGAGTATGTTTTCATGAAAGTTTATATTGAATCCTATGGTTGTACATTTAATAAAGCTGATGGACAAATCATGGCAGGTATTTTAAATGAAAATAACATTGAATTGGTTGATAATATCAATGATTGTGATGTTATCATTGTAAATACTTGTTATGTTAAATTACCAACTGAAAATAAGATTGTTTATAAAATCCAGCAATTGCAAAAAAACTATCCGGATAAAAAAATCATTGTTGGGGGATGTATGGTAGAAATAGATCCTGAAAAATTGGATAGTATTGGACCGGATTGTAGCTGGATTGGTCCTCATCAATTAAATAAAGTTGCAGATGTTGTAAAGGGCACTTATTGTGGGGATGTTGTCCGTGAAAGTGGTTTTTCTAAAGAAAGTAAAGTTGGTGTTCCTAAAGTCAGTGATGATGGTCTAATTCATATTATTCAAATCTGTGAAGGTTGTTTGGGTGTTTGTACTTTCTGTTGTACACGTTTTGCTCGAGGACCTTTAAACAGTTATTCTATTTCAGACATTGTCGGCGAAGCGAAAGAAGCTATTGAAAATGGTGCATGTGAAATTCAACTCACTGCACAGGATACTGCAGCATTTGGCCGGGACAGTGGTGAAAAACTATCTGATTTAATTAAAGAAGTGGCTAATTTAGATGGAAATTTCAAAGTTCGTGTTGGAATGATGCATCCTAAAAACATTTTGGATGATGTTGATGAAATAATTGATGCTATTAAACAACCTAAGGTATATGATTTTATCCATTTGCCAATTCAAAGTGGTAGTGATAAAGTTTTAAAAGAGATGAGACGTGGCCATACTGTTAATCAATATATTGAAGTTGTAAACAAGTTCAAAAATGAAATTCCAGATTTAACTTTAGCAACTGATATCATTGTTGGTTATCCAACAGAAAATGATGATGATTTCTTAAAAACCGTTGATTTACTTAATGAAGTAAAACCTAGTTTGATTCATTTGTCAAAATATCAACATAGGAAAGGTGCAATTTCTTCTTCCCTTAAAGAAATTCCTCCTCAAACCATGAAAAAACGTTCTAAATTTTTATCCCAAATTAAGAGTGAAATAACAAGTAAAGAAAATGAGGAATTATTAAATTCTTATCAAAATGTGTTGGTTGTAGAAAAAGGATCTAAAGGAGGATTTATTGGAAAAACAGATTCTTATATTCCAGTCATTGTTGATAATGTTGATTTGGGGGATTTTGTTAGGGTAAAAATAACTCACACAACGGCCACATATTTAAAGGGCACTGTAGAATAATGTTATTTTTACTTTTTTTTATAGGGTTATTTTTATAATTTTTATATATATTTATTCTTTAATTTTTTTATTTTTTAGTATTATTTTAGTATCAATAAATTAATAAAGTTATAGCTTAATGATTATTATATAAGTGAAATAGAGCCTTTTTTTCCAAAACATTTATATACTATGGGTTACTATCTTTTATTTGGAGGTGAAATGATGAGTGAATTACCAATTGCACCAGTAGGTCGTATCTTAAAAAATGCTGGAGCTCAAAGAATTAGTGACGAAGCTAAAATTGCATTAGCTGAAGCATTAGAAGAAAAAGGTGACGAAATCGCTAAAAAAGCTGTTAATTTCGCACGCCACGCTGGTAGAAAAACTGTAAAAGCTGAAGATATCAAATTAGTTATCAAATAAGCTTTTTGTTACTGTTTTTTAACTATTGGCCATTTTCTTGGTCAATTTCTTTTATTTTTTAACTGGTCTTGTTTAAATTGCAAAGTTTTATATATTACTTTTTACACAGTATAATATGTTGTGCAGGACCGGTGGTCTAGGGGTATGATTCCTCTTTGACGTGGAGGAGATCACGAGTTCGAATCTCGTTCGGTCCATGTGCCATGGTAGTTCAGTTGGGAGAACGCTAGACTGAAGATCTAGATGTCGCTGGTTCAAGTCCGGCCCATGGCATTCTAATTTTTTACTATTTTTTTATATTTTAAAGTTCAATTATTTTTTTTAAAAAATATATTAAATGGTGATGTGGGTTAATTTATTTTTTTAAGGTAATTGGTTTAGGTTTAATTTGTGTGTTTTCTCTTAATTCTTTATATTTGGAAACAATTTGGTATCCGTTGTTTGATGCAATAAGATCAGCACCTGCGGTTAATACCTGGTGTGCCATTTTCCAAATATCAATTCCATCATATACTTCGATTTTTGTTTTAGGTGCATATTTTTGGAAAATATTGATATCGTTTACAATTTCATAAATGTGATTTGGAGTTAAAAAGCCAGTAGATGTTTTAATGTAGTCAACATTTGCATTTTCTAGTCTTATTACCAGATTTGCTTTTTGTTCATCCTCAAGAATTTTACTTTCAATAATCATTTTTAATGTAGTGTCACCTAATGCTTCTTTTATCTGTTTTGCTTCATCTTCTATTAAATCATATTTTTCACTTACTACATGATTTAAGTTTATGACTGCATTAACTTCGTCTGCACCTTTTTCAACTAATGTTAAAGCTTCAACTACTTTTGATTCTGTATTTTCAGAACCTAATGGAAATCCAATAACACTACCTATTTTAATATCACTATCAGCCAATTCTTCTTTAGCTAATGGGACATATGTAGGATTTATTGTAACTGTGTTAAAATTTAATTCTTTGGCTTGAGTTAAGAATTCTTTCATTTCAGCTTCACTAATCATGTTATTTAAATTTGTGTAGTTAATGAGGCTAGCTAAATGTTTTGAATTTTTTATTCTGTACATATTACCACTCCAAATGTTTTTTTTAATTGTTAGTTAATATACGAATGAAACTATATATAACTTTTGTCTTTATTTTTTAAATTAATTTTTTTGCCATATATGGGCCTTTTCTTTCATAACCAAATTTACGATAATAATTTCTAGATCCAATACCGCTAATAATGGCTATTTCATCTTTATTATTATTTATGGCTAAATTTTCTGCTTCTTTTAATAATCTTTCACCAAAACCTGTGTGCTGGCCAATTGACGAATTTTTATTTCCAATCTGAATCATATTTCCATAAACATGCAGTTCACGAATAAGGGCTGTTTTTTCGGTAATTTCTGGTCTAAAAATATTTTCAGAAGGTAATCTAAATCTTAAAAATCCAGCAATACTTTCTTCATTTTTATCTTCAATAGAAATAAATGTTTCTTCACCGCCGCACGCAGTATATGATTCGCTGAATAATTTAAAATCATCTAAAGTATAATTTTCATTTGTCTTTTTGTGACCAATTTCACGGCATCTAATGCATTGACAATTAATATTTTGTTCATCTAATTTATTGTAAACTAACTCTCCTAAGTTTGATTTTTGAACACCTGCTTCAATTAATGTAGAAGGAATATCTCTTTGGATTCTCATTGTTCTAACCCATTTGGGAAGTATTTTTTTAATTTCAAATATTAAATCAACAGCTTCCTCATCAGTGTATGGGCTATAAGTGCCTTCTTGCCACATATCATATAATTCACTGCCTTTTGTAACAAGGCATGGATAAATTTTAAGCATGTCCGGTTTGAAATTTTCATCGCTAAATAATTGTTTGAACATTTTCAAATCTTCTTTTTGACTTACAAATAAGCCAGGCATCATATGCATTGCTACTTTAATTGCTGAATCTCTTAGGAGTTGGTTTGATTCAATTACATCTGCAATAGTATGTCCTCTTTTTACTTTAGTGTATAGTTCATCTGATAATGTTTGGACACCTAATTCAACTCTTGTAACTCCAAAATTAAGCATTCTATTAATATGGTCTTTTTTACAATAATCTGGACGTGTTTCAAAGGTCATTCCAACACATCTAACTTTAGAATTTTCATTAACAAGCTGGATATCTTCTATTAAAACATAATCATTAGGAGGATAAGTCTTTACCACATCTTTTTCAAAATCTCTAATCAATGATTTATTTATTTCAAATTCAGCATTATTTTCTAAAATTAATCCAAAATCAGTCATTGCCTTAAGACATTGTGATACAAACCATTCCTGGTAACATAAATCTCTTGAAGGGAATGTTCCACCCATTATAATTAATTCTACTTTATCAATTGGATGACCTATTTTTTTAAGCTGAACCAAACGATTAAAACATTGGACATAAGGATGATATTCAAACATTCTTCCTCTTAATGCAGCAGGTTCTTCACCAGTATAGCTTGGAGGAGCAATATCACTTTCAGGACAATATAGGCACCTTCCATGCGGGCATTTGTGTGGATGGCACATTACCGCCACAATAGCTACTCCGGATTTTGTTCTAGTTGGTTTTTTCTTTAATGTATCCGAAACAAGTTCTTTTTCTTCATCTGTAGCATATTCGAGAATATCTGCATTACTCATAAATCTAGATAACTTCAAATCACGACAAAGTTGTCTTTTTTTAACTTCTAAGTCACGCCGAGTTGATATTTTACCTTCAATAATATCATTTATTATAATTCGACATGCATTTTTCATCAATATTCACCTTTTTTATTATATATAGTTAATTTTATATATGGGTATGTTTTAATAGTATATTAAAATAATATTATTGAGGCGATAATATGCGTGCAAAACAATTATTTGGTATTACTGTATTAGATAAAGATGTAAATGAAGTAGGAAAAATTGAAGATTTAGAAATCGATACAGAAACTGGTAATGTCACAAAAATTATTATTTCTTTAAACAAAGGTATTTTATCCAATGATTCAATCGAAGTTGATTTTGATAAAATCGCAACAATTGGTGACTACATTCTTTTAAATAATGTAATCAGCAAAGATGATGATGGAGAAGTTGAAAAAGTTGCTGTTGAAGTTGAAGATGAATAAATGCTAATAGGTCAAATCATGGTATTTGATGCTCGTGATAAAGAAATTTCAATTGATGATTACGTTCGCTATATTGACACCGGAACAGTAGGTAAAGTTCTTGATACTAGAATTGAGGATGAAATTGCTTGGGTTTTAATTGATAAAACTGGTTTATGGTATAAATCCAAATTAGTTGAAATTCTCGATGAAAAAGATATAAATATTAAAGACACACCTACTGGTCGTGAAGTCGATGTTGAAGAATTGAAAGAAAAAGCCGAAAAACTAGAAAATATGCAAATGGATTCTAGTGTTGCGGAAGGTGGAGGATAATCCTCCCCTCAATGCTTATTAGCAAATTGTTTTATTTTTTTAGATAATGTTTCACCAACACCATCTATTTTTTGCAACTCTTTTTCACTAACTGATTTTAAATCTAGACCAAAGACTTCAACAATATTTCTTGCTCTTTTTCTTCCAAGACGCTTAACACCTACAACAAGAGGAATAATATCTTCTTTTACACCATAATAAAGTCTTGCAGATAAATAATCATAATCTTTTAGTTTAGAATAATCACCTAAAACTTCTGATGTGTTTTTAGCAAATCGAATAAGTCTTGATGCTTCATAAGCAGTCCTTCTTGTTGATGCGGAATAAACACCATACTTATTTTCAATTTCAAATTCATTTCTCTCATTAATCCATTCAATTAATGAAACTGTAGTCGCTTCAGGATTTCCTATATCGACAGCAAAAAGACCTAATTCTGACATTTTTTCACGAACAGGGTCTTTGTTCTTTCTTCCTTTAAATGTAATCAATGGTAAATCCGGTGTTTCGGCAAGGGCATAAATAAATTCTGGAATGTTAAATGTGTCTATGGATGAAATATATTCTTTAATTTTTACTGCTGTTTCCACAGCATAATTTGATTTAGCTATTAAATTTCCGAATTCAGTTGTTTTCAGTCCTTCAGGGGTTGCTCTTATTATTCCATTTTGAAGTAAAAATTGCAGTGCATTTTCAAGTTCCCATTTTAAACTATCTGATGCAAACAGTGACATTGACGGGTTATTACTCATTTGATATCCATATAATGTTTTTTCAAAGAAATCAACAAGTTCATCCAAATCTTTTGATAGAGATGATGCAATCTGTGCAATAATTTGTTTATAAATTGCATCTTTATTGTCCACTAATTTGGAGTTTGTTAATTCAATTTCACCATTAATAAAATAATCTTCCAGTTCAAAAGCTTCATCTGCAGTTTTAGCAATAAGGTATGAGTATCCGACATCATCGTACTGCGGTCTTCCGGCACGACCAGACATTTGTTCATAATCAAAAACAGGTATCAACTGAGGTCCGTTGCTAGTCCAGCGTGTTGTATCTCTTATTGCAACAGATTTTGAAGGTAAATTGACACCATACATTAAACTAGGGGTTGCACTTATCATTAAGATATTTCCTTTTCTAAATTCATCTTCAATAATTTCTTTCTGTTCATTAAAAAGTCCTGCATGGTGGAATGCAACTCCTTTTTCAGCTGCTTCAGCTAATTTTATACAAGTCGTTGTTGGAAGTGATCCTTTATTTTTTGGAACTTCAATTATTTTATTTGCAACTTCTTTAAAGTTTTGTTTTTGTTCTTTTGTAAGTTTTTTATTTATTTTTTTAGCAACATATGTGGCTAGACTTTCTGTAAAGCGTCTGGTAGATACAAAAGACAGTGCCTGTGAATTGTCTTCCAGTGCTTTTTCAACAATTTTAACAATCACATCATTTTTATTTTTTGTGTTAAACATTTCAGCATCTAAAACTTCTTTGTTTAATGGCACTGGCCTGTAATCATGTTCAATGCATTTTCCTTCGAGCCATCCTTCTATTTCTTCAATATTTCTAAGGGTAGCTGATAAAGCAATTATTCTCATTGAGGGATTAATAATTTTTGCTCGTGTAATGGCTGATTCTAGTGTTGGACCTCTGCTGTATTCTCCGATCATGTGGAATTCATCAATAATTAATGTATCAACATCACGTAGAGTATCCCATGAAAAACGGGTCAATGCATCAAATGATTCAAAAACCATCACAGATAAATCTGAACTTGATGGATGTTTACCAACACTTATACCATGCTCCTCAAATGCTTTAAATTCCTGGACTTTTTCATTTTGTATTGATAAAAGTGGTGCTGCATAAACGGCTTTTCCTTTATTTAAAATAGTTTTTAGTGCAGGCAATACTCCGAGAACAGTTTTCCCACTTGCTGTTGGAATGCAGATTATATAATTTGATTTATCATCCAAATATCCTGATTCAATAACTGCTTTTTGCGCCGGATTAAAATCTTTAATATATGGGTAGGCACTGTTAATTATTTTTTTAATATCTTTAGCTAAATTTTCCATTTTAATCAATTAAAATATTGTTTTTTAATATATTAATATATTATGTGAGAGCATCTGATAACAAATATTTTAAATAGTATAATTAATAAATTAGTTACAAACTATAAACTTAAAGGTGTTATGATAATATGGTTATTAAAATTGAAGTGTTCAAAACTGATTCATGTCCGCACTGCCCTGCTGCAGTAAGTGCGGCTGAAAATGCTAAAGAAAAATTCGGCGATCAAATTGATGTCGAAATAGTAAATGCAAATAATCCAGATAACATTGATAGAGCTAGACAATACCAAATCATGGCAGTACCAACAATTGTCATTGATGGTAATGTAGAATTTATCGGTGCACCTAGTGACGTTGAATTAATTAATAAATTAGAATCTCTATTATAGATTCTCTCTTTTTTTTTATTTTGTAAAAATGACAGAAGAAAATTATACTGGTGTTACTACCGGCACTGTAGCTACCGCTTGTTCTCTAGCAGCTATTGATGCGATTTTGGATTCGCCAGATATTGTTTGTGTAACTGTTGAGACTCCAAAAAAATCTTTAGATATTCTTATTGATAGTTGCAGTAAGTTATCAGATACTTCTGCATGTGCTGTAGCTCATAAAAATCCGTATAATGATCCCGATGTTACAGTTAATTTAGCCATTGTTGCTCACGTAGAATTAATTGATTTTAAAAATGAAAAAGTTATTATTACTGGGGGGGAAGGTGTTGGCAAAATCACAAAACCTGGCCTTCAAATCCCTGTTGGCGAGTATGCAATTAATCCAGGTCCACGTAAAATGATTAAAAAGAACTTGGAGAATCAGGTCCCCGAAGGTAAATCTGCAAAAGTCACCATTTCCATCCCTGAAGGTTGTGAAATTGCTCGAAAAACTATGAATCCGAAGTTAGGTATTGTTGGGGGAATTTCAGTTTTAGGAACAACGGGAATTGCAAGATCCATGTCTAGTGAAGCTTATAAAAATTCTATTGTAACTCAAATTGATGTTGCAATAGCATCTAATTTGGAGGAATTAGTTTTTGTTCCAGGTAATATCGGTGAAAAATTAGCATTAAAAAGATTGGATGTTACTAAAGAGCAAATTATACAGACTGGAAATTATGTGGGCTTTATGTTTGAAGAGGCTAAAAAACGTGGGATAGATAAATTTACTTTCTTTGGACATATTGGCAAATTGATAAAAGTGGCTGGAGGAATATTTAATACAAAGCATTCTGTTGCAGATGGCAGGCGCGAAATAATGATTACTCATGCAGCCATTTGCGGCGCTGAAAAAGACACACTGGAGAAATTATATGAGTCAGCTACAACTGATGACATGTTAGATATCCTAAATGAAATAAACATTCAAAAAGAAGTGGCTAACAGTATTGCAGCAGCTATTAAAGAACGATGTTTTGCACGTTTTGGACTGGGGCTCGATGTCTTTTTGGTAGATATGGAAGGTAATTATTTAAATGATAATATGGAAGGATTTTTATGAAAATAGCTATGGTTGGTCAATTTCCACCTCATTTTGGTGGTGTTGGTGTTCATATTCATACATTATCAAAAGAACTTATTCGGCAGGGTCATGAAGTTTATGTAATAACATATCCCCATTCAGATTTAAAAAATATTGATGGAATTCATGTAATTGGAACATCAGGACTTAACATTCCGGGAATTAGAGGTTTAATGTTTAAAAGGAATGCTCGAAAAGCATTAGAAAACCTGGTTAAAGAAGTGGACATCGATATTATTCATGGCCACTATTTATTCCCTGCCGGAGCGGCCGCATGTGAAGTAGGTTCAAAATATAATATTAAAACATATGTTACCGCTCATGGTTCTGATATGTTTGAAATGTATAAAAAACAATCTTTTATGAGGCCTTTTATTAAAAAAGTATTAAAAAAATCAGATGTTGTTTTTGCAGTAAGCAATGCTTTAAAACAAGAAATATTATCAACTAATGTTAGTGGAATTGAAGCTAAAACAAGATTATATTGGAATTCAGTTGATATAAATAAATTTTCTAAAGACAATAAAAATTTACTTGAAAATCATGGAAAACCCATTGTTTTATTTGTTGGTAATATTATTAAACGTAAAAACGTTAATTTAATTTTAGAAGCTAAAAAACAATCTAATGTGGATTATGAAGTGGTTATAGTTGGTGATGGTCCTCTTTTAAATGATTTGAAAAATAAAGTTGAAAAAGAAAACATTCCAGATGTGAGATTTTTAGGTTCAAGAAATGATGTGGAAAATATCATTCCAGGTTGTGACGTGTTAGTATTGCCGTCATTTTCAGAAAGTTTTGGATTAGTATTAATTGAAGCATTAGCCTGTGAAAAGCCAGTTATTGGAAGTAATGTTGGTGGAATATCAGAAATCATTACTGATGATGTTGGATTATTAATTGATCCTAATGATTCATCAACTTTAGCTAGTGCAATTGATAAGATAATTGGGGATGATGAGTTTAGACAAAATTTAGCTTCTAATGCAAGAGAAAGAGCAATAGATTTTAGTAAAGTTGAAATTCCTTATGATGAGATGAAATAATGATTAAAAAACTTAAATGTCCAGGTTCTGCAACAATAATTAATGCCATAGCGACAGGTTTCGGTTCTGCTTTTGGAATCGGCCTTAATATTGAATGTGAGGCTAAAAGTATAGGTGCAGGGATAAAATGTTATAATGATGTTGGAGCAAGTACGGATTTAATGGATTTGTGTGTCCGTAAAGTTTTTAAAAATTATGATATTGATGAAGCAGATTTCGGTTTAGAAATAAAGACAAGGTCAACTTTGCCTATGGCATCAGGCCTTTCAAGCAGCAGTGCTTCTTCAAATGCAATTGTTGCAATTTCCTCCAGTATAATTAGTGAAGAATTTAATTTAACTCCTTTAACTGATTTGGAAATTATTAATTTGGCTATTGATGCATCTATCGAAGCTGGAGTTACCATAACAGGTTCATTTGATGATGCAACAGCATCTTATTTTGGTGGGGTTGTTGTAACTGATAATAAAAATCGTGAATTCATAATCAAAGAGAAAATGGAAGACTATAAAATATTGGTTTATATGCCTAATTTCTGTGCAAAGTCCGGGGATAGTGATGTAAACCGTATGAAAGTGTTGGCTCCACTTGTTGAAACGGCATTTGATTTTGCTAAAAATAAAGATTATCTAAAAGCTCTTAATTTAAATGGTTTAATTTATGCCTCAACTTTAGGTTTTGATTCAGCTATTGCTATTGATGCTATTCAATCAGGGGCATTGGCATCAGGTCTTTCAGGAACCGGTTCATCATTTGTGGCAATTTGTGAAGATAATTCTATTGATGATATTAAAGATGTATGGAGTTCTCTTGAGGGTCGGGTTATTGAAACCCATGTTGATAATGATGGGTGTGTATTTTTATAATTTATTTTTTTAATTTTTAATTAAAATTTTCAATATATGGTTATTTATGACATAGTTTATATACTATGATTATTATAATTTATATTATTATCATTATTATCAAATTTTGGTGATTTTTTGACTAATGAAAATGAGGTAAAATCTTTTAATAGTAAAGAAGATGCTGAAAATCTTTTAAAAGAATCTAGAAATCGCATTGATGAGATTGATAATGAGTTATTTGATTTAATTTGCCAAAGAACTTCAATTGCAAAGGATGTTGCTCTTGCAAAGGATTATTTGGGTTTACCAATTTATGATAAAAGCAGGGAAGATGCAATACATGCAAAAGTTGAGAAGTTATCTGAGGAAAACGATATTGATACAGATATAATTAATCAAATCGTTGACATGCTAACTATATTAAATAAGAATGAGCAGAATGAAATATTGAGGAGGAATGTTGATGGGTAATATTAGAACTTCATTTGTTAAACGTTTAGCAAGAGAACTTATAGAAACTCACAAAGGTGTTTTTACTACTGATTTTGAAGAAAACAAAAAATTAGTTTCTGAGTATTCAACCGTAAGCACTAAACATTTAAGAAATAAGATTGCTGGTTATGTTACAAGACTTGTTAAATTAGAACAAGCACAAGAATAAATTTTCTAAATTTTTATTCTTTTTTTATCACTTTTTTTGAATGTGGGATACAACTCACTAATTTTTAAATTTTTTAATTATTTTTCACGTAATTTTTTTTACTTTAAAGTATAATTAATTATTGTTGATATTAAGCTTTTTTGTTGTTTTATTTATGGTTTTAAAAGATATAATATTGATCAGACCATGTTGATGTCTGTGGACTTGATGAATTTGATTTGAAACCATCAGTGTTATTTTATTAAAAATGTTGTTGTTAATGAGTGGAATATGCAAGAAATACCACCAAATATTTCCGGATAATAGATATTTGCAGACATGAATGCATATTTTAATCTCGGACAAATGGATGTGGGCATATATTATTCACGAAAATTATTGAGAAAAGAAAAGAAATACAATTTATCTGAATAAGCATTTTTAAAGACAATTTCAGATATGATTTCGAACTAATGGTCTAAATATTCCTTTGAATAACCCATATACTGAGTAAGTGAATACAAAAATTAAAAAAGATATAAATCAATTAAAAAATTTTGCATCTCATCTTCTTTTTTTAGTAAAATTTTATAATTAATCATTTTTTTTAAAAGTTTATTAATATCTTTTAATAAAGATATATATCGTATTTTTGTTTAATCAAAAATAATAATTAAACTATTAATAATTTTGAAATAGGGTGAATTTTAATGGATTTAATTGTAGCAAAATTTGGAGGCACATCGGTTGGTGATGGCTCAAGAATTAAAAAAGCGGCGCAGTCCGTAGTAAATGAATATATGAAAGGTAATCAGGTAGTTGTTGTAGTTTCTGCGGTTAATAAAACTACTGATGAGCTCATTGATTTATCTAATGATGCGATTGGTGGAAATTTAACTGATAGGCAAAAGGCAGAAATTATGGCTATGGGTGAATTAACTAGTGCTAGGTTATTTTCCGCAACTATTGAATCATTAGGTGTTAAATCCCAGTTTATTGATCCGTATAATGACTTGTGGCCTATTATGACAGATTCAAATGCTTTGGAAGCTAAAATTGATTTCGCTACTACAAGTAAGGGATTTGAAGGAATAGGAGAACTTTTAAATCAAGGAATTATTCCGGTTGTTTGTGGATTTTTAGGAAAAGGGCCAAGTGGAGAAATTACCACTCTTGGGCGTGGTGGAAGTGACATTTCCGCATTTTTAATTGGGCATTGTTTAGATGCACATGAGGTAATCATTGTAACTGATGTTGAAGGTGTAATGTCTACTGATCCAAATAAAATAGAAGAAGCAGAGTTATTGGATGAAATAACTGTTGAAGAAATGTGGGATTTGGCTACTCATGGTGCTCAGGTATTACATCCCCATGCATTAAAATATAAAGATCCATTAATAAGTGCAAAAATTATTAATTTTGCTCATGGAGATTTGTCAGTAAAAGGAACTCGTATTACTGGCCCTTCTGAAGGCGACAGGACTAAATCCGTTTCACTTTATAAAAATCCTATTTCACTTATTGCTTTAATTGGCGATGGAATGCTTAAAAAATCAGGCCTTTTAGCTAAATTAACTGCATGTCTTGCACGTAATAATATTAATATATTTGGCATTTCGGCAGGACAAAATTCAATGACGGTTTTTGTTGAAAAACAAGATTCACAAAAAGCATATCGTTTATTGCATAATTTAGTAATTGAAGATGATGTATTTAGCTCATTATCTTTGGCTGAAGACACAACAATGATTACAATAGTAAGTCCTGATTTTACTGAAGAAACTCCGGGAATTATTTCAAAGATTACAGAACCGCTAAGAATGAATCATATTAATATAATTGAGATTTCATCATCTCAAACTGCTATTGTACTTTATATTAAATTAGAAGATGGTAAAAAAGCTTATGAATTACTTAATGAGGTTTTAGAATGAATTTTGAAGGAACTTATGTTGCAATGGTAACTCCTTTTGATAATAAAGGAAATATTGACGAAGAAGGCCTTAGGTCAAATATTAATTATTTGATTGATAAAGGTGTTAATGGATTAGTGGGGGCTGGAACAACCGGTGAATCAGCCACAATTACTCATGATGAACACAAACAAATAATTGAAGTTTTGGTTGATGAAGTTGATGGTAGAGTGGAAACTATTGCGGGTACTGGCAGTAATTCTACTTCAGAAGCTTTGAATTTAACTAAATTTGCTCAGGATATTGGTGTTGATGCAGCACTTGTTATTACTCCCTATTATAATAAACCTCAACAACATGCACTTGTAAATCATTATCAGGCTGTTGGAACATGTGATCTTCCAATTATTGCTTATAATGTGCCTTCCCGTACTGGAGTAAACATGGATGTTGAAACAATTGTAGAAATTGCAAAAATTGATAATATTGATGCAGTAAAAGAAGCAAGTGGAAGTGTTGATAAAGTTTCTGATATTTACAATGCTCTTTTGGCTGAAGGTCTTGAAGATGATTTCAACATATTGTCTGGTGAAGATTCATTGACTTTACCGATTATGGCCGTTGGAGGAACTGGTGTAATCTCCGCATCCGCAAATATTGATGCTAAAAGAATGGTTTTAATGGTTGATAGTATTTTAAATGATGATTATGATCGTGCTTTTGAACTTCATAATGAAATGCTTGAATTAATTAGAGCATTATTCATTGAAAGTAACCCTGTTCCGGTAAAAACTTCAATGAATCTTATGGGTCTTCCTGCTGGTGATTTAAGAGCACCATTAGCTCCAATGAAAGAGGAAAATCTTGAAGTTCTTAAAAAAGCTTTAAAAAATGCAGAATTAATTTAAGGTGTTTAAATGATTAAAGTCGCAGTAACTGGGGCTGCTGGAAGAATGGGCTCCGGTATTATTAGAAAAATTACAGAACAAGATGATATGGAAGTTGTTGCAGCTATTGAGATTCCGAACTCACCACTGGCTGGAAAAGATGCAGGTCTTCAGGCAGGTACTGATGAGTTGGGTGTTGAAATTGTAGGTAGTGAAAAGTTAGAAGAAACTTTAAAAGCATCAAAACCTGATGTTTTAGTTGATTTTACTATTGCACCTGCTGCTGTCGAAACTATTAAAACAGCAACTGCATGTGGAGTTAATATAGTTGTTGGAACGACTGGTTTTACAGAAGAGCAAATGGCATCCAATATAAAAAATGTTGAAGAAAATAATGTCGGTGCAGTTATTTCATCAAACATGGCTATTGGTGTTAATGTATTCTTCAATACTTTAAAGAAATTAGCTCCATTATTATATGATTTTGATATTGAGATTATAGAAGCTCACCACAATCAGAAAAAAGATGCTCCGTCCGGAACAGCAATGACTGCATTTGAAGTAATTGCAGAGGAATTAGGCCGTGATACTGAAGAAGTTGGTGTTTATGGAAGACATGGTTTAGTTGGTAAAAGAACTCCTGAAGAAATTGGTGTTCATGCTGTACGTGGTGGAGATATTGTTGGTGATCATACTGTAATGTTTGTTGGTGATGGTGAAAGATTAGAAGTTAAACATCAAGCACATACAAGAGAAGTTTTCATAGCTGGTGTAATTAGAGCTATCAGGTATGTGCCTTCTGCTAAAAAAGGTATTGTTAGCGGTATGAATGATGTTTTGGGTTTGGAATAGGTGTTTTTTTATGGTAAATGTTGGAGTACTTGGTGCTACCGGAATGGTAGGTCAAAGATTTATTCAGTTATTGGATAAACATCCGGATTTTGAGCTCACTGCTCTTGCAGCTTCTTCACGTTCTGCAGGTAAAAGATATGAAGATGCTACTACTTGGTATCTTGATGATGAAATGCCTGAGTCTGTAAAGGATATAGTTGTATGTGAGACAAATCCTGATGATATGGATAATAATGTAGATATTGTATTTTCTTCACTTCCTACTGAATTTGCAGCTAAAGTTGAAAAAGCCTTTGCAAAAGATTATGTTGTTGCAAGTAATGCTAGTGCTCATAGGATGAAGAAAAATATTCCTTTAGTAATTCCTGAAGTTAATCCAGAGTTCTTAGATATGATTGAGGCTCAGCAAAAGGAAAATAACTGGGATGGTTTCATTGTAACCAATCCTAATTGTTCCACTATTGCTTTAACATTAACATTAAAACCAATAGTTGACAATTTTAATGTTAATGCAATAAGAGTATCAACCATGCAAGCGGTATCTGGTGCAGGTTATAATGGTGTACCTTCAATGGCTATTGTTGATAATCTTGTTCCTTATATTGGTAGTGAAGAAGAAAAGATGGAATCCGAAACTTTACATTTATTGGGTTCTTTTGACGGCGAAAAAGTCAATGATGCAAATTTCAAGTTAAGTGCTTCATGTCATAGGGTTCCTGTAATTGATGGTCATACTGAAGCAGTATTTGTTGAGTTGGATGAGGACTTTGGCATTGATGATGTGAAAGATAAAATGGCAAATTTCAAAGCCCTGCCTCAAGAATTAAATTTGTTCTCAGCACCTGAAAATCCAGTCATTGTCAAAGAAGAATCTGACAGACCTCAACCAAGAATGGATAGAAATGCGGGTAATGGTATGTCTGTTAGTGTTGGTAGGTTAAGAAAAGACCAAGCTTTTGATAATAGTTTTAAATATGTTCTTGTTGGACATAATACAATTCGTGGTGCTGCTGGAGCATCAGTATTAAATGCAGAGTTAATTAATGAGAGAATACTCTAATTTAACTCCTTTATTTTTTTTATTTTTTCTATTTTTTTCCATATTTTTTTAATTGGTTACTATATCTTTTTAGTTTCTATTTTTGGTTTATTTAAGGGTTTAATTTAAATAGTATAACATCAATATTTAATATTAGATAATTATAATGTAGGGTATAAGATAATTTTTAAATTTAAAAAATTATCATATGCATATTTCAATATTGAGATAAATTTTAAGTTAAGGGATAGAAATGGAATATGGAATAGATTCTGAGAAAGAGGCTTTACAGTCTTTAGTCAGATCTTGTTTATTGGAGCTCAATAAACTTAAATTCGATTTAACACAGTTAGAAGTGGAAAAAGCAAATGATAATTCCGCTTCACGTATTCAAGAGCTTGAACAAGATATTGTTGACAAAGAAAAAGAAGTTTCTGTTATCAAATTTAAAACGGAAGAAGAAGTAAATCAACTAAAAAGTCAACTTGAAGAAAAAGATTTATTAATTAAAAATCAAGAAGATAGGATTTATGAACTTGATTATGTAAATAATTCTTTAGATGAAATTAAAACTTATTTTGCAGAGCAATTAAAAGATTATAAGAAAAATGAATTATCTGAAGTTAATGAGAGATTAAACGAATCTTATAAAAGCATGGCTGAAAAAGATGCTCAAATCAATAGTCTTTCAAGAACTATCGATGATTATAAAATTCAAATTATCAAATTAGAAAATGATGCCGGAGCTCAGCAAGAAATAATGGAACTTGAAAAGCAAATTGAGTTTAAAAATAGGGAACTCCAGCAAAAAGATAATGAAATCACCGCCATAGATAATCAATTAAACCTGTTAAAAGAACAATCTATCCCAAAACAGGATTATGAGAATTTACAAGCACAATTTGAAAGTGAAATGGCGGCTATGGATAATGAAATTACATTATTAAAAGAAAGGTCTATCCCAAAAGAAGATTATGATAATCTTAAAAAATTGTTAGAAAATGAAGTTGCTTCAATGGATAGTGAAATCAATGCATTAAAAGAAAATTCAATTCCTCGTGAAGAATATGTAAGTCTTCAAAATTATTTGGAAAGTGAAATTTCCGTCCGTGAAAGTGAATTAAAATATCTCAAGGAACAAAGTGTTCCTAAAGCGGATTATGTTAATCTACAAAATCAACTCCAAAATGAGATTACCACTAAAGATAATGAGCTTAAATATTTAAAAGAACAAACTGTTTCACGTGAAGAGTTCATTAACCTTCAAAATGAATTAATTCGTAAAAACGATAAAATCAAAAGGTTAGAAGAAATCAATACATTCTTCAATGAACTTCAAGAAGAGCAGGATTCATATGAAACTATTGAAACGACTCCTCCTTTCAAATTAGAGAAAAAACAACATAGATAAATATATTTTTATCTATTTCATTTCTTTTTTTATCCCAATCATTATTTCACTTAAGATATTTCCAGCAATGTTTTTTCTTTTTCTTACAAAAATACACTAAATAGTAAAGTATTTATATAACCTTAAACTCATGTTATATGTAGAAAGGTTTATTCAACACTAAAACTCATTTTTCTCATGTTGATAATTAAACTGATCTAATTATTTATAAAAATTAAAAAAAGGTGATTATTTATGGCACAAGGTGGACAACCAATTTTTATCTTACCTGAAGGAACTAACAGATCCATCGGTAGAGATGCACAAAGAAACAACATTTTAGCCGGTAAAGTATTAGCTGAAACTGTAAGAACTACTTTAGGTCCAAAAGGAATGGACAAAATGTTAGTAGATGGTCTCGGAGATATTGTTGTAACTAACGATGGAGTAACTATTTTAAAAGAAATGGATATTGAACATCCTGCAGCAAAAATGCTCGTAGAAGTAGCAAAAACCCAAGAAGATGAAGTTGGAGACGGAACCACTACAGCAGTAATTATTGCTGGAGAATTATTAAAAAAATCAGAAAGTTTATTAGACTCAGATATTCACCCAACTATTATTGCAATGGGATACAGAAAAGCAGCTGAAAAAGCTCAAGCAATCTTAGATGAAATTGCAATAGATAAAGTTGACACTGAAACTTTAACTAAAGTAGCTATGACTGCTATGACTGGTAAAGGAACCGAAGCAGCACGTGAACCATTAGCAAAATTAATCGTAGAAGCAGTACAAAAAGTAGCTGATGGAAAAGTAGTTGACACTGATAATATTAAAATTGAGAAAAAAGATGGTGCTGTTGTCGAAGAATCCAACTTAGTTGAAGGCGTAATCATTGACAAAGAAAAAGTACATCCAGGTATGCCATCCGAAATTAAAGATGCAAAAATCGCTCTTGTTAACTCAGCTATTGAAGTTAAAGAAACTGAGGTTGATGCTGAAATCAGAATAACTGACCCTGCTCAAATGCAAGCATTCATTGAACAAGAAGAAAACATGATTAAAGAAATGGTTCAAAAAATCGCTGATTCTGGAGCTAACGTTTTATTCGCACAAAAAGGTATTGATGACTTGGCACAACACTACTTGTCTAAAGCAGGAATCATGGCTGTAAGAAGAGTTAAAAAATCCGATATTGAAAAATTATCCAGAGCTACTGGTGCTACCGTTGTTACTAACTTAGATGATTTAACTACCGGCGATTTAGGTGAAGCAGGTATTGTTGAAGAAAGAAAAATCTCTGGTGAAGATATGATCTTTGTCGAAGAATGCAGTGCAGCTAAATCAGTAACTTTATTCGTAAGAGGCAGTACCAAACACATCGTTGACGAAATCGTAAGAGCTATTGAAGATGCAATCGGTGTAGTAGCAGCTACTGTTGAAGATGACCAAGTTGTAGCTGGTGGAGGTGCACCTGAAATTGCTATGGCTAAAAAACTTAAAGATTATGCAGAATCTATTTCTGGAAGAGAACAATTAGCTGTAAACGCATTTGCAGAAGCTTTAGAAATCGTACCAAAAACCTTAGCAGAAAATGCAGGTTTAGACAGTATTGATTCTTTAGTAGATTTAAGAGCTGCTCAAGAAGACTCATTCTTCATGGGATTAGATGTATTCACTGGTGAAGTAGCAGACATGAAAGATGCTGGTGTAATTGAACCTAAACGTGTTAAAAAACAAGCTATCCAATCTGCATCTGAAGCAGCTGAAATGATTTTAAGAATTGATGATGTAATCGCATCCTCTGGTGGAGCAGAAGACATGCCTCCAATGGATCCTGGAATGGCTGGCGGTATGCCTCCAATGATGTAAATTTAATTTACATCTTTTCTTTTTTTTATTTTATGTATTCTAACAGACTTATTTTTAGAACTTCAACTTCGGATGAAGTATATTATTTAAAAAACTCTATTTTTATAAAATTTAACAGTAAAAGAAATGTTATTTCTAATTCAGTTTTAAATGGTGGATTTAAGAAAGATTTGAAATATGTTTTCAATCATCATCTATCTCAAGATAACATTGATTATTTAGAAAATCATGATTTGTATGATTATTTAGTTGATTTATGTAATAACTATAATTTTAATCCTTTAAAATCAACGGGTCTTGTCACATTGGCTTTAATGAAAAATTTATCTATTGTTAGTAAAAAATTTAAAAATTTAGAAGTCAGTGCCATTACAACAGCTGGTGTTCGTGTCAATGCGGTTTGTGCAGGAGACAATGCTTCTTATTATGAGGAAAATGGTAAATTTAAAGCAGGAACTATTAATACGATTTTACTTATTAATTCTAAATTGAATGATAATGTATTGGCTGAAGCATTTATGGTAGCTAGTGAGGCTAAAAGTGTTGCCTTAAATAATTTAAAGATTCCTTCCCAGTTTTCCAATAATTTTGCTACAGGTACAGGCACTGATGGATTGATTATTGCTTCAAATTTGGATTCAAATCATTCAATAACTAATGCAGGTAAACATTCTAAGTTAGGTGAACTAATTGCTAAAAGTATCATTGAGTCTATACATGTGGCAATAAAAAAGCAAGTTTGGATTACACACTCTTCACAATCTAATGTTTTGGTTAGATTAAATCGGTATAAATTAGATATCAATGAATTTTATGATAGCTTAAATCAAGATAAACATAGCTTTATTTTCGGTCTGCAAATTGATTCTCGAAAGAGTCAAAACGTAGCTATTACAACATCCATTCTAAATCTATTCGATGAGGTTCAATACGGGCTGTTGGATAAAAATGTTGCTTTAAAATTATCAAATTCAATTTTAGGTAACTGTAAAAGTTATTATGTAGAAAAATTATTGGAATATTGGATTAATTCTTTTTTAAAATAATTTTCAGTTAAACATAATATATATTAAATTAAATATTTAAATATAATAAACAATAATTTTTTAATAGGTGATTTTATGAGAAGTAAAGAATTAATAAATAAAGAAGTTTTAGACGGAAACATTAAAATTATAGGTAAAGTTCATGAAATTATTTTTGATGAAGATACTTTTGAAGTAACTGATTTGGTAATTAAAAAAACAGGAATTTCAGAGCAATTCCGTGATAGTGAGAATGTCATTCCTGTAGATCTTATAAAAACTATTGGAGATAAAGTCTTACTTAAAAATGATGAGGATATTTAATGCCATCTAAAGAATATTTGATAGATTTATTAAAAGAAAATGAAGTCTTCCTGAGGGGAGATTTCACATTGTCCTCAGGTAAAAAAAGTGATTATTATATTAATATGAAAAAAGCCATCACGGAACCTGAAATCTTATCTACAATTGCTAAACTCATTACGCAACTAATCGATGAAGATAATGTAGATAAAGTAGCGGGACCAGCATTGGGGGCAGTTCCAATAGCCACAGCAGTATCTCTTGAAAGTGAAATTCCTTTATTAATGATTAGAAAAGAAAAGAAAGGTTATGGAACCTCCAAATTAATTGAAGGGGAATTGAACTCTGGAGATAATGTAATAGTTGTTGAAGATGTAACTACAACAGGAGGATCTTTACTTAAAGCAATTAAAGCTATTCAAGAAAATGGTGGAAATGTAACAAGAGCTTTTGTTGTTGTTGACAGACAAGAAGGTGCTATTGAAGCTTTTGAAAAAGAAGGCATTATGTTAGAACCCTTAATTAAAGTGAACGAGTTTTAAAATGGAAGTTTTTTCAAAAGATTATATAAAAGGATATTTTTCCAGAAATAAAAAATTAATACTCATTGCTTTAGCAATTTTATTAATTTTCTTTTTTATGGGGGTTATTGTTAGTAATATTGGTGCTGGAGATAATTATGGTTCAATTACTAAAGCATTTAGTCAATCCAATAAATCAATTTCATTTTCCGATGTTAAAGGAGATGCCATAGGATTATTTACACATAATTTAGTTGCAGATTTACTAATTTTCATCTGCGGAATTTTATTTTCAGTATTTTCCGTGCTGATTGTAATATATAATGCATTTACTATTGGTGTGCCTTTTGGTGCGGATATGTATTTTGCACTCGTATCAATTCTTCCGCATTTTATTTTTGAATATGTGGGAGGAAGTGTATTTGCATTAACTGGAGCATTCTTAATTACAAAATTGGAAATTAATATTATTAAAAAAAGAAGCATTAAAAAAGTTATTTCAGATTCTTATATTTTAAAAGATATATTTTTTTCATTGATATTGGTGGTGATTTTTTTATTTATTGCAGCAATTATTGAAGCTTATGTTACTCCCGCGATTACAATTGCAGCATTTCAATAATTTAAATGATGGATATTAAATCCATCATAATCTTTTATTTTTGAGCATGATGAACAATATGTGGCAGTTCATCAATAATTATGTTTATTGCAGTTTTGACTGCATTAGGTGATCCGGGCATGGAAAATATACAACATTTTTTATAAACACCTGCGGTTGCACGTGAAAGTAGTGCTCCTGAACCAATCTCAATATAAGATTGATTTCTAAAAATTTCACCAAATCCATCAATTTTTTTATCAAATAATTCTTCAACACTTTCAACAGTAATATCTCTTGCACTAAGCCCCGTTCCGCCGTTAGTTAATATAACATCGATGTTTTCTGCAATCATATCTTCAATAGTGTCTATAAGATATGTTTTTTCATCTTTAATGATTTTTCTTGATTTTAAAACATATCTCTTTTCAATCTCTTTTTCAATATAATCTCCAGATAAATCTTCGTTAATATCTCTACTGTCACTTAATGTGATAATTCCACATGTGATATTTTCTGAAGATTCATTTTGGTGTTCTTTAGTTGTTTTACTTCCCATTAAATCACCTAATTTTTATAATTATTATAATATTATTTTTATAATTATTTATTTATAATAATTTTTTTATTTCTTCAAATGAATCTTTTTCTTTTAGTAAACTTTCTGTTGCCACATAATATGTACCATAATCTGAATTTTTCCTTTCGATTAGTTTATTTTTTTGCATTAATCGAAGATGGTAAGCTGCAGTATTGTAACTTACGTTTAAGGCATCTGCCATTTGATTAGAATTATATGGCCTAATCAACAGTTGTTCTATTACTTTAGCTGTTGTTTCACCCCCTTTTCTTTGTAATAAAAGAAATACTAATGCATTTTTTATTTCACTCATATTTATCACTCCAGTATTGTATCAAATAAATCTTTACTCCATTTTATAGCACTTTGATGTTTGTCAATGATTATTTGAGAATCATCATAATGATTATCTTTAAAAAACAAGGTCAATGTCATAAAATCCCTGCAGAAAGTTAAAAATATTTTAAAGTTTTCATCGGTTTCAATAATTTTTACTTTTTCATTTTCAATTAGTGATTTTTTTAAATACCGGCTTTTTGTTATTGTTTGAAATATTTCTGTATTTATTAAAAGAGTTAGCTGTTTTAAATTTCCGTTTTTTAATAGTCTTATTAGATGTTTTAGATGATTTTCAGAATATATTGGTAACATTATTGTAAGTTCTGGGCTTGTTGATATTAGTTCTATGTATGTGTTAAATGCATTTGATAAATCACTTGTGGTTGATGAAATAAATTGCGCATCTTTTAAAAGATATAGCTTATTTAATAAATTTTCTGGAATTCCACTCAAATCGTGGCTATTCCAGAAATATTTGTTTTTTTCAATGGAATACCAATTATCAATTAATTTAATAATGTTTGTTGCAAGCAAATATCCGTTTGATGTTAATTCATAATATTTCCTGTCTTTTTTAATTAGATTATTTTCCTCTAATTCTTTTAAACCATGCAATATGGTTGCAGATGGCTTTTTTAATTCATCTCTTATTTCATTGAGATTTCTTCTATTGTTGTATAGGACAACAAGGATTAAAGTACGCATAGAGGATGTAAGAATGTATTTGACATTTTTAAATTCATGTGTTTGATTTTTCTCTATAGTATTGGTACTCATTTAAATCACCCTTGATTTTATATTTTCAAATAATGTGTTTGCCCATTTTAAAGAGTCTGGATTATCTGAGTTTAGAATTCTATTTTGATCATAACTCCCATCATTTTTAAATAATCCTAAATTCATCGAATTATCGCAGATTAACAGGTAAATATCAAGATTATTTTTTAAAATATGAACATTTAAAGAACCATTTCTAACACTCCTGTTTTTTAAATCAGAATTAATTTGAGATATTAAACCTAGATAAATATCTTTTTCCATTATTAACTCAACTTTCCCGTTATTTTTTAATATATTTTCGATCAATAAAGGATAGTCCGGATGAATATATGGAACTATTCCTTTTATATTATGTGAGGATTCCAATTGTTTTTTAATATTATTATGTGTTTTGTAGATGTCAATAGGGCTGGTTTCAATTAATTTTGATTTATATAATTCAGTTATATTCTCTATTAATTCATTATTAATATGTGAGATATTATGCTTGTACCAAAAGCTATCAAAATTCTCTATTACATCAATACTTTTCTTAAAGTCCATCAATTGATTAAAATAAAGTTTCGTCATGGGAGTAATTGTATAAATTCTATTTTCTTTAACCACATAGTTTTTATTCTCTAATTTGTTCAAGTTATTTGATACTGAACTGTATGCCATCTTGGTCTTGTCAACAATCTCTTTAATTGTTTGTGGCCGGGCATTTAGTTCAGTAAGTATTCTTAGTCGGATTTCTGATTTTACCAGAAACATCATGTCGCTTTTAATATATTTTTCATTAATTACCATTTTCATCACAGCATTAGTTTTTATTGCATTAATTTATTTTTCATTTCTTATTGAAATGTGTTTATAGTATTAGTTTTAAATGTATTACTTATATAAATATATGAAACTTCCATGAATATTCCATGAAACTTCCATGAATATTCCATGAAACTATCATGAAATTCTTTAAAGAACACTGTTTTTTAAAAGCAAGATATATGTATTTATTAACTAGTTTAAACACAAATTACATTATATATTAAATTAATATGGGTGAATCAATGGATTATAATAAAATAATTATTATTTTAATCATGATTTTTGTTATTATTCTAGTTTGCGGAGTATTCATTATTTTTAATAATAATGCATCTACAAATAACGTTAATAATTCAATCAGCAATAATACTTCTTCCAATATTAATGTTGAAAAGATAAATACTGAAGAGGTTAGCAGCCAAAGTAATAGTAATACTCATTTGGTTATAGCGGAAGATGGTCATTATTATACATGTGATGATAATGGAAAGATTTTAGAAAAATTAGGTCCTAGTAAAAAGTATTATCCTAATGACCCGTCAGCTGTGGAATATCCTGATGCAGAGTCTTATTACCCATATAAGCAACGTCAACTTTAATCATCATCTCTATTTTTTAGAAACATCAAATTAATATTTAATTAAAATCAATAGTATCATATTGAATTCAAGAGAAATGATATGGGTATTGAGGTAGCTAAAAAACATTTTAAAACTCCTGCGGAGTATAAAAGATTTAAAAAATTAATTAATGAGACAAAAATTTATGATGAACCATCTTCATTAAATGGCCAGTTAAGACCTTATCAAAAAATGGGTTATTCTTGGCTGGTTCAAAATATCAAATATAAATTTGGAAGCATTTTGGCAGATGATATGGGTCTTGGAAAAACTATACAGATATTAACTGCAATTCTTTACTTTAAAGAGCAAAATAAACTAGATAATAGGCCTTCATTAATTATTGTCCCACCAACATTAATATCAAATTGGGAAAATGAAATTAACAAGTTCACTCCTGATCTAACCTATTATATATATCATGGATCTAATAGAACTTATCCCTTGGAAGATTATGACATTATTTTAACGTCTTATGGTGTTGTTCGGCTGGATTTGGATTTATTTTTAGATGAGACATGGCTTCTGTGTATTATTGATGAAGCTCAAAATATTAAAAATCCTAATACGGAACAAACAAAAGCGATAAAAAGTATTAAAGCCTCAACTAAAGTTGCTCTAACCGGTACCCCTATTGAAAATAATTTAATGGATTATTGGTCAATTTTTGATTTTGTTAATAAAGGTTATTTATCTACAAAAGATGATTTTAAACGAAATTATGCCGTTCCTATTGAAAAATTAGAGGATGAAGAGGTTCTAGAAAACCTTAGAACAATAGCCAAGCCATTTGTTATGAGGCGTCTTAAAAGTGATGAGGATATTAAAAAAGAATTGCCTGATAAATTTGTCAATGATATTTATGCTACATTATCTAAAAAACAAATTAGATTGTATAATGCTATTTTAGATGAAATATTTTTTGATATTGAAAATTCTAAGGGTATTCAAAGAAAGGGTATTATCCTTAAAATATTAACTGCTTTAAAACAAACTTGCAATCATCCCGCTCAATTTTTAGACATTAAAAATCCCAAGATTTCGGAATCTGGAAAAATGGAGTTGTTGGCTGATATTTTGCAAAATATTCTTGATGCAGGTGAAAAAGTAATTATTTTCACTCAATATGTAGAAATGGGAAAACTTATTCAGGAATTAATCTCTAAAAAGTTCAAAGAGGAAGTTTTATTTTTGCACGGTTCTCAAACCCTTAAAGAAAAAACAAAAATCATTGATACTTTTCAGGAAGATAAAAATTATAAAATATTTGTTGCCACTTTAAAAACTGGAGGAACAGGTTTGAATCTCACTGCCGCCCAAAATGTTATTCATTATGATTTATGGTGGAATCCTGCCGTTGAAAATCAGGCAACTGATAGGGTTCACAGAATCGGTCAAGAAAATGATGTGATGGTATACAGATTCATTACTAAAGGAACCTTGGAAGAAACTATTAACGAAATAAGTAAGCATAAAATCGATTTGGCCAGCAAATCCATTAGTAATGATGAAACATTCATTACTGAAATGAGTGATGAAGAATTAAAAGATGTTTTATCCTTGAGGATTTAGCCTTTTATCCTTTAATTATTCATTGGATGTGAAATCTATTTTAATCACTCAGATCTTTTGTAATACTAATGCTTTCGCGAGAATACTTTTCCGGATTATCTATAATTTCTAAAGCTATTTTTTCAACAGATTCAATTGATGTGCGATAACCCGGAGCGGTTTCACCTTTTTTAGTTATAACATAATCATCTTCATCCCCATGTTCTAAATAGCCTGCCCTTATAATTGTATAGTCAACATTACTATTTTCAATAATTCCTGCGGCATACTGGTTTGGAATTTGACTTTGATCATTGTCAACATTAAATTCAGCACCATCACCCTCAAGCTCATTGTAAATTCCAACTGAAGCCATAAAAATAAATCTTTTAGGATTCAAATTTACGATATTATCCACCATAACAGGAATATAATCTCCAGATATTGCAAAATAAATCAAATCTTGATTTTTTAAAGCTTTTTTCAAGTCTTTAATGTTGGTTGCATCAATACTTCGGGCAGTAATTCTATGATTATCCTCATAGAAATTACCTGCACTTTTTGAAATAAGTGTTAATTTATGATTTGTAACTGCAAGTAACTTTGTTGTAAATGTTATTCCAAATTTTCCAGTTGCTCCAAGAATAGCTATGTTCATTTTTTCACCTGATTAAATCTTTGAATAATCTAGAAGTAATAATTTGTTATTCAAATAATTTTTTTTCAAAAATATTTCATATTTAAATATTATTTTAATTGAGTAATTATTCTCTCATGTTATGATGCAAAACTTTCTTTCTTTTTTTGTTTAACTTTATTGTGCAAGAATTCTCCGGCTTCTTTAAGCCGGGGGATGAATTGCACATTTAGTGGGTTAGTGTCTATATTTTTTTTTATGTGGATGGG
>CACXWH010000002.1 GCA_902771225.1 uncultured Methanobrevibacter sp.
TCAATATCCATAGACACATTACAATTTTTAAATGTAGAATCTGTAAGGTTTACGTAATTACCAGTAATAAATATGGCTCCTCCTGCAATTAATGCATGAGTTTGTTCGAAGCGGGATGCATCAAGATTAATATAACTACCGATAATACAAATTGTACCACCATTAGATGAGCCTGTAGAACTGATTCCATGGTTATCGAAACAAGTGATGTTATATATGTCACCGCCATTACCTGTCCAGTAGATTGCACCACCGTCATCTCCAGCAATATTGCGAGTGAAATTGGAACTAAACAATTTACCGTTTTCTCCAGTAATATATATTGCTCCACCGTCATCCATACAGTTATTTGAAACAAAGTTAGACATGTTGATTATAGCATTACTGCCTGCAATATAAACTGCACCTGCATTATATGCAAAACCGTTATCAAATGTATCGTTATTCATATATGTATTATTACCTATGACATAAATCGCACCACCAAAACCGTCATTTCTTGCATGTGTACCAAAGAATGTGGAATCTGTAATGTTTACATTATTACCTGCCACATAAATTGAACCACCATGACCAGGGATGCCTTCTCCGCCAGTAGCATTAGTGAATTTAACGTCAACAGAAATCACGGCATTATCACCAGCAATATAAATAGCACCACCATTACCATCACCAGTAGCATTAGGAACAATATTAGAAGAAGAATACATCATACTGGAACCAACAACATGAGCATCATCACCCCCAATATAAATAATACCTCCTGCAGTAGAATTGGCCCTGACAAATGAAGAATTGAAAACATCAGCCCTGTCACCTTCAATATAAATAGCACCACCTTTACCGCTAGCAGACTGAGTAACAGAAAACTCAGAATTCATAACATAAGCATTATAACCAGCAATATAAATAGCACCACCATCACCACCATTTTTCGCAATAGTTACGAAGAAAGTGGAATCTGTAATATTCGCATTATCACCAGCAATATAAATAGCACCTCCATTACCAGGCTCATTTTTTCCACCTGTAGCATTAGTAAATCTAAAGTCAGAAGAAATAATTGCATTATCACCTGCAACATAAATAGCACCACCATTACCATCACCAGTAGCATTAGGGACAATATTAGAAGAAGAATACATCATACTGGAACCAATAACATGAGCATCATCACCCTCAATATAAATAATACCTCCTGCAGTAGAATTGGCCCTGACAAATGAAGAATTCATAACATATGCCCTATCACCCTCAACATAAATAGCACCACCTTTACCACTAGCAGACTGAGTAACAGAAAACTCAGAATTCATAACATAAGCATTATAACCAGCAATATAAATAGCACCACCATCACCACCATTTTTCGCAATACAAATAGAGAATGATGAATCCGTGATATTAGAATTGTTTCCTGCCACATAAATAGCACCACCATTATGAGAAGCATTAGTTAGCATGAAACTGGAGTTAGATATGGTAACATTGTTACCCAAAATATAAATTGTACCACCGTCATGGAGCGCTGAACTGTATTTAAAGTCCATACCATCAATTACAGTACCTTCACCATAAATATAAAGTGTTCCTCCATCGTAAGCACTACATCTTTCGAAAATACATTTATAAATACTTGTATCATTACCATTAATATCAATTGCTCCACCATGAGCTCCAGTACCATTAGCAGAGTTCATAGTAAAGTTAGAATAGGAAATAGTAGTATTTAAACCTGCAACATAAATAGCACCGCCATCCTTATTTACAGCAGAACACTTATCGAATAAATTACTTGTAATAACGGCATTGTCACCTGCAACATAAATAGCACCACCGTAATCTGTAGCATTATTTAAATTCAAAATGGAATTAGAAATAGATGCATTTTCACCATTAACATAAATAGCACCACCATTTGTCCTAGCATGACTTTGAGTAAATATAGAATTATCAATGACTACATTTTCACCATTAATGTAAATAACGCCGCCTTCAAAGGCAATACATTGATAGAAATTACTTCTTAAAATTTTAGTATCATTTCCTGAAATATCAATAGAACCCCCACGAGCATTAGTACCATTAGCAGAGTTTTGAGTAAAGTTAGAATCAGCAACTGTAGTATTTAAACCAGATATATAAATAGCACCACCATAATAATTATTGGCTGAACATTTATCAAAATTATCACCAATAATTTTAGCATTATCTCCTTTAATATATAGTGATCCACCATAATCTGTAGCATTGCTGAACCTCATACGAGAATTAGAAATGATTGCATTATCTCCTGCAACATAAACAGCACCACCATTAATTCTAGCAGTACTACGAGTAAATGTGGAATTATCAATAATTGCACCAGTACCATTAATATAAACAACTCCTCCCTCATATGCAATACACATATCAAAGACAGAACCTAAAATTTTTGTACCATTACCTTCAACATCAATAGAACCACCACGAGCATTAGTACCATTAGCAGAGTTTTGAGTAAAGTTTGAATTAGAAATAGTAGTATTTAAACCGGATATATAAATAGCACCACCATTCATGGTAACTACAGAACATCTTAAGAATGTGCTTCCATCAATTTTGGAATTATTACCTGCAACATAAATAGAACCACCATATTGAGTTGCATTGTTATAATTTAAAAGGGAGTTTGAAATTGTAGCGTTGTTACCTGCAACATAAACAGCACCACCATTAAATAAAGCTGAAGACTGTCTGAAAGTAGAGCCATCAATAATACCGTTATCACCTTCAAGATAAAGTACTCCACCAACATATGCCCTACATAACTCAAATGTTGTGTTAAATACTTTGGAATCATCTCCTGCAATATAGATAGATCCGCCACGAGCAAAGTTGGAAACATTAACCCTATTCATTGAGAAATCAGAATTGGAAATAGTGGCATTTAAACCATTGATAAAAACAGCACCACCATTATACTTATCAGCAGAACATCTTTCGAAAATATCTCGGTCAATATGAGCATTAGCCCCATCCACATAAATTGCTCCACCATAACTAGTAGCATTATTGAAATTCAAAGTAGAATTAGAAATAGTAGCGTTTAAACCTTTAACATAAATAGCACCACCGTTATTAACAGCAGAACTGTGAGTGAATAAAGACCCGTCAATATGGGCATCAGCACCATCAATATAAATAACAGCACCCTCATAAGCCATACAGAAATCAAATGTGGAATTAAATATTTCAGTATTACTACCTGCTATATATATAGATCCGCCACGAGCAAAATTAGAAACATTGACCTTATTTCTAGTAAAGCCAGAATTGGAAATAGTGGTATTTAAACCTTTAACATAAACAGCACCACCATTATACTTATCAGAAGAACAATTAGCGAAAATATTACCATCAAGATGAGCATTAGCCCCATCCACATAAATTGCTCCACCATAACTAGTAGCATTATTGAAATTCAAAGTAGAATTAGAAATAGTAGCATCACTACCTGCAATATAAATAGCACCACCGTCATTAACCGCAGAACTGTAAGTAAGTGTAGAATTATCAATAATAGCATTATTACCGTTTACATAAATAATACCACCATCATAAGCAAGACACATCTCAAAAATACATCCTGAAATTTTACTGTTGTCTCCGTATACATCAATAGATCCTCCACGGGCAAAATTAGAAACATTAACTCTGTTTCTTGTGAAGTTTGAATCAGAAATTGTAGCATTTAAACCTTTAACATAGATAGCGCCACCATTATATGCATTTGCACTACAAGTATCATATGAAGTTCCATAAATATTTACATTAGCTCCATCTACATAAATTGCTCCACCATAGTTTGCAGCTGATGAAAATTTAAATTGAGAGCCTGAAATTGTTGCATCTTCACCTTCAACATAAATAGAACCACCGGCTCCACCAACTCCACCTTCATATGTACCATTACCCATACAATAATTAAATGTTGATTCATTAACAATCGCATTATCACCGGAAATATAAATGGCTCCGCCCAAAAGTGAATGAACACGTAAAAAGTTAGAATTAAATATATTGGAATCATTACCCTCAATGTAAATAGATCCTCCTTTTAATGTAGAGTTAGCATAAGAAGAGTTGAAGTGGCAAATAGTTACATTATTACCTGCAACATAAATTGCACTACCGGACTGCGCTAAACTGAAAGTATTTGAAGAATCTTCAATTCTTGCATTAGAACCGTTAATATATATAACTCCTCCTTCATAAGCAGTACATCTGTTAAAAGTACATCCTTCAAGGCTCAAATAATCACCTTGAATAAACATTGATCCACCACGAGCTTTATTACCAATGACCCTATTTTCACTGAAGTTTGAATTCAAAATCGTAGCATTTAAACCTTCAGCATAAATAGCACCGCCATCATACTGATAAGCAATACATTTTGTAAAGTTAGAATTATCAATTAAAGCAAAGTCCCCGGCAACATAAATAGCACCACCATAATCAGTAGCATTATTGAATGAAACTTTAGTATTGAAAATAGTAGCATTATTACCATTCAGATAAAATGCTCCACCTTTAGTAGCGAAACTGTAAATGCATGATAAATTATCTAGAACGACATTAGTACCGTTAATGTAAACAACACCACCCTCATAAGCAGTACATCTCTCAAAAATACAATCTAAAATTTTAGCATCATTGCCCTGCAGATTAATAGAACCGCCGCGACCTCCATTCATGATGTTAACCCTATTCATTATAAAATTACATTTAGAAATAGTTGTATTTGAACCTGAAGCATAAACAGCACCACCATCATAAGCATTAACAGCACATTTCTCAAATAAAGAATTATTAATTAAAACATTATCACCATAAATATAAATTGCTCCACCATAGTCTGAAGCATTTGACAAAGTGAAACTGGAGTCTGTGAAAGATAAGTCAGATCCGAAAATAAATATTGAACCACCAGCATCGCCTGCATAGTTAACCTTACAGGTTAAATTAAAAACAGTACCGCCGTTACCTTGCCAGAACAGTGCACCACCATCATCACCTGCCCGGTTATTAATCATGGTTGAATTGTACAAACGGCCATAGTCACCATATACATAACCAGCACCGCCACCACGACCGGCAAAATTATTAATCATGGTTAAATTATTTACAATACCATAGTCACCATATACATAACCAGCACCACCATCACGGCCAGCAGTACAGTTGAGAATAAATGAGTCAATTACCCCAACTTTATTGTCAAGCAATAACTGTTGTAAAATACTTGAGTCTAATTTAGTGTTTGAAGAGTTAAGATATATACCTCCACCGTCATATACAGCACTTTCATTAAAGAGTGTGGAATTATGAATATAAGCCCCATAATCCAGGTAGATACCTCCACCATAATAAGCTTCATCATGGGCAAAGTTTGAATCCAATATATTTGTAAACATGTTAGCACAATAAATTGCACCACCATAATCCGCAGTGTTTGCTTTAAATGAAGAGTTAGAAATAGAAGTGGTTCCCTGTGAAGAAGCAGCATCTAAAGCTATTCCTCCACCATTGTTGGTTGCTTTATTATTAACAACAGTAATATTCTTAATGGTACCGTTTACTCCTTCCCATAACAATGCTCCCCCATCATTGGCAGCAGTGTTATTAATGAAGAGACTGTCGAATAGCTGTCCGTAGTTTCCAACAACATAACCTGCACCACCATCATGACCAGCAGTATTGTTAATCATGGTAAGATTTTCCACTACACCGCGGTTACCAAATACATAACCGGCACCACCATCATGACCAGCAATACAATTAGAAATCACAGAATGCCTTACACCCACATTATCAATAATCAACTGCATATATGGACTAAAACCGGAAATAATAGTATTACTTGCATTGAGATAAATAGCACCACCATCATTAATAGCATTTTCACCATCAAATATACAATGATTAATAGCTGCACCAACATCTAAGTATATACCAGCACCATCATATGCCTTATCATGAGCGAAAGTGGAGTTAAGTATAACACTGAATAGACCACCACAATATAAAGCACCACCACTATTTCCTGCAGTATTATATGTAAAATTAGAATACATCATAATTATGGCAGCATCATATACAGATGATAATTTAGGTGGATATAGATATATACCTCCACCATCACCATAGGTAGCAGTATTATTAAATACTGTAGTATCAACTATACTACTATTAGAACATAACCATACTATCGCACCACCATTACGATTAGCAACGTTACTATTAACTGTTAGATTTCTAATAGCTCCATGAGTCGCATTGAAGAAACCGGCACCACCATCATTACCTGCACTACAGTAAGCCATCCTATTATTAAATAAGCCCAAATCCTCAAGAATGCTAGGATCAACCAAAGACGAATCAATAATACTATTTAGATATATTGCACCTCCATCATGACCTGCGGTTTCATGTTCAAATATATTGCCATCAATGCGTCCGCCCGAATCTGAATATATCGAACCGCCATCATTTATGGCGAAGTTGTGTTTAAATATAGAGGAGGAGATATATTCTAAAGTACCGCTTACATACACGGCTCCTCCATTTATAGCCCTATTATTAATAAAAGTTGAGCCTACAATATTAAAATTTGAGGATATAGAAGAAGTATCGGCGGATGCAACATAAATTGCACCACCATTTAAAGCAGAATTGTTAATAAATTGACAGTTAATAATTTCAACATTCTCACTGGAAGATAGACTAATTGCGGAACCGTTATTACCGCGAGCATTACAAAATACAATATTTTTTAAAACAACATTTGCATTATCTGTAATTTGGAAAATAGATGCTAAATTATCTCCATCAATTGCGTGGCCATCCCCATCAATAGTAATGTCTTTATTAATTACAATACCATCTGTGCCCACACGTTCACCACTAGAGTATGTATAATTATTATGTAATTTAATAGATTTGTTCACCGGCGTATTCTGGATTTCATCATCCAGTTGCGTAAATGATCCTGAATCTGCTGAAAGGACCTCTTCTTGAGTATTAGATGCTTGAATAACTGGTGTGTCATCAACAGACATGGAAACTGTTGAGTCTGCAACCTCATCTGTAGCACATGCTAAGGACATTGCAGAAATAAACACCATGAACAAGCAAAAGAAAAATAATATCTGCTTTATGTTCATTTTTTATCCCCCATTTTTTCTATTGTATAACTTTATTAAAAATAAAAGAACGAATATTCCGAAGTTAAATTGGTTAAAAGACATATAAATGTTTTACTTTTTAATGATTAAAGCTAAATTAAAATCATTTCAGAAAATAAAAATTAGACTAAACAAAAGTCCAAATAATATTACATTTCTAAACAATGAACATACAATTAAAATAAAAAATGTATAAATTTATATATGGAAAAAAAGAACATAATAAAAAAAACATTATACAATAAAATTAAATAAACGAAAGAAATTTTAAAATAAAAAAATTTGAAAACAATTGATAAATACTAAAATGAAATCTAAAAATAGAAAATTAATTCTAAAAAAATGTTTAAAAGACATGTTCGTAAAATAAAAAAATAATTCGCTTGAAAATAAAAATTTAAATAATTAAAATTTTATTAGTAGAATTGAAAAAAATCTATTGTATAAAATTAAACTTTTAAAAAAAACAGTGAAAATAAAGAATTTTTAAGAAAAATTTTTCAAAAAAAGCAAAGTGTTTTTTTATAACTCATTTTTTTGTGATTAAAATCAATTATCCAATAATATTAAAAGAGAAAAATTAAAAAAAGTTAAAAAAACTTATTCAAAGTGAATAAGCTTTTCTACATCATCATAAACAACATCAAGACCACACATTGATGGAACATAGTTAGCTGCTTTAGCGGAGTTAACACCTATAACTTCAAAGCCCATATCTTCTATTGGAGCTACAACCATACAGGTATCACATACCACATTACCGCCAGAAGCTTCAATAATTTCTGTATAACCCATCCTATCTGCTGTAGCTTTAACAGAAACTGAAGTACAAATCCATAATTTATTTTTAATTTTTTTACCACGAACAATATTAGCAACTTGCTTTATTTCTTCAAGTGATGCATGAGGACATCCTAAACAAATCAAGTCAGCTTCACGATTAGTTGTTGTTAATTTCTCACGAGTTGCCTGAATATCTTTATCACTGACAAACATAATGTCTTCAACTTCTTTTTTATCCGTAATATCCCATTCGGGAGTTACATTTTCCATATGATATAAAGCTACAGATCCTGAAGATGCTAAAGCCGCACCTAATGTTTTTAAATCATTGTTATTTGGAGTATTTTTAACTTTAAAATAAGGAACTCCTCCACCAACGGTTTTTCCAACAATATAACCTAATGCTCCCCAGTCAGCACCAGATAACTCTGTACTAACATTAACAATTAAGTTTGCTTTACGATTATTATCTAAGTGGAATCCATAAAGTGGTGTTTTACCTACAATAGCTGCTGCAAGAGCCGCCGGACCTCCTTCACGATTAGTGCGGGCACCGATAACAGAATTGACATAAGCCACTGCAGATGACTCTGACCAGGAAACATGATCTCTGAACCTAGGAACATTTCCAACCAAATATGGAGTACAAGTACATGTTTTAGAAATTCCCAGTTTAGCATAAGCATCCACTATTTGATTTTGTTTAATTGAAAAATCACGAGGAAAACCCAATGATTCCCAATTATCCAAATCAGTTCCGGGAGGATTTAGTGAAGCATTAATCCCGGAATATTCAAATTTTTCACTAGCCAAATCTTCAAGATATTCTAAACCCGCTTGACCGATAGTTTTATATGAAACTCCAGAAACTTGCGCTGAAGTAATATCAACCAGTTTAGAAGCTCCATAAATATCACCCAAAGCAACTAAAATATCCATACTCTTACGGATGGTTTCACCAAATTCACCATCACACATTTGTTCTTCTTTTTTTGTTAAAAACATATTAATCATTATTTAATTGATATTCAATCATTTCATCAAATAAATGAAGGAAATTATCTTTACTCTCATATGGTATCATAGCTCCGGCTGCAATATCATGACCTCCGCCGGTTCCACCGAAATTGTTTGAACTGTCGCATAAAGCTTTTCCCAAATCTACTCCTTTTTCAACCATCTCTCTTGTGGTTCTTCCAGAAATTTTAATATCATTATGAAGTCTTGATAGACCCAATACCGGTTTGGATGAATCAATTAATTTAACAGATAATCCAATACTGGCAATAGTACCCATAACAGATTTTAATACTTTATCTTCACTATATAAATATTGTGATGAGTTTAATTGAATTGGCCCTTCTCTTTTTACCCATTCAAGGCCTTTTACAATTTGGTCACGGTATTTACGCTGTAATTCAGTAGCACTGGACAGCGCATTTTCTCGCTCTCCTAAAGCAATGCTTAAACCTAAACCGAACTTTTTATTTTTACCGCACGCATCGAGAATGTAGGCATATTCCTCCAGGTCTCTCAACATTGGAATTTCACTTGGAATTAAATAACAGTCCCCAAAAATATCGGGATTTATTTTTATCAATTCAGCAGCCAATACATCTTTTTCTTCGTCAGCCAAATCTGTAAATTTAATACCATAAGATAAACCTGTTTTCTCTAAAAAAGTAGTTGCACCTTCCAAATCCCCACTAATTCCCGGTAATGGAGGGGTGAAAGTATATGCAAGGGATTTGAATAATGGTTCTGATGCTTTAGAAACAATTTTTAAATCTTCATTGATTTCTAAATTTGTTTCTTTTGCATCATCTAAAATTAATTTATTAACACCAGTAAATCCGTCTTGACCCTGCATGTCACCAAAAGCACCTACAAGTGCAAAATAAGCTAAATGTTTCTTATCCAAATTGCGAACACATAAATATGCTGAGCCCGCTCCGGATAAATCTTTACTACCATCAATTTCAAATAAATGAGGATTGACATGAACCACATTACTTTCAGATTCTGTTTCATCCACTTGATGGTGGTCAGCTATAATAACATCACTTTTAAATGTATTAAATTCTTTAACAAAAGAACTGCCCATGTCAGAAAAGATGAATAAATCATGCTGCTCATGGCGGAGCTGATTTATTACATCTTCTTTTAGTCTTGGCACTATAGTAGTGTGAAATTGAGCATTTTCTTCTTTTAAAGCATTCGCTATTACAGCTGCTGCTGATATACCATCAGCATCATTATGTGAAATTATACGAATAATTTCATCATTTTCCATATGCTCTTTGAGCATTTTAGTAGCTTCATTAGCTCTATTTAACAAGGAGTGCTGCTTCTTCTGGATTATATCTCCAACCTTCTGGTAATTCGCCTTCATTTACATAATATGTAGCTAATTTTCTGATTCTTGATTCAATGATAGTTAAACCTCTTTTAGAGTGTAAATCTTTAGGATTTTCATTTAAGTGGTCTCTGATGTTAACAGCCCTTTTAATCAAGTTCATTAAATCTTCCGGATATTCGCCAGCTTGATTGTTTCTTTTTAAGATTTCAGTAATTCTTTCACCAGTAACATCTTTAACTTTTGGGATTCCATATTGGTCTCTTAATATGATACCAATTTCGGAAGTACTCTTACCTTCTCTGTTAAATTTTAAAATCATTTCTTCAATTTCTTCATTACTATAAGTTACCCATTCTGGTCTTGCCATAAATAACACCTAAATTATATAATATTAATCTTGAGTGGAATACCACTCTATAAATTTCTTTAATGAATTTTTTCTATGTGAAAATTGGTTTTTTTCATCAGTTGTTAATTCGCCAAATGTCTTACTCACACTAGGCACATAAAATATAGGATCAAAAGCAAATCCCAAATCTCCTTTTTCTTCAACTGATATTTCTCCTATGACCTTGCCTAAAAAAGTCTTGGGCTCAGAATTGGGGGTGCAGTACCCAATAACTGACCTGAATTCGGCATATCGGTCAGAGACATTATTCAATAACTTTAAAATTCCTTGATTTCCTAATGTATCCTGTACATAATGGGAATATGTTCCTGGAAAATCATTTAAAGCTCTAATGAATAAACCAGCATCTTCAACAATCACAGGTCTATTTAGCTCATGGCTGGCATATTTTGCACCAAACATAGCTACCTCCTCAAGAGTTCCCTGAGGTTCCATGTAGCCTAAGTCAACATGCTCAAGTTCAATACCATGAACTTTGAAAATATTCTCTGCTTCTATAACTTTATGTTCGTTACCAGTTATAAATGTTATCATAAAAATAGTTATGAATTAAATTTTTTATATAATTATCTATGAAAATTCAGTGAGTATAACGGCCACGCCTTTCAATATCTGTTATATTATCTATAACTTTTGAATTAGAATATCCATTTAAAACAGCCTTAAAGTAACTAATAGCTTTTTTATAATCAATACTTTGAAGAGATTTCTTTAAAACAAGTAAATCAACTGCTTTATCTTCATCCAAATCCGAATAACGGCCTAAGCCAAAGTCTAGAAATACCAAATCATCGCCTTGAAGCATGATATTTGATGATGTGATGTCTCCATGAATAATATCTGCTGAGTGAAGCTTGGAAATTTTTTCACCAACTTTAAAAGATAAATCTTCATCAATGACATCCTTAAGCATTACACCATCAATTTCTTCCATTAAAATGGATTTTTCAGATAAATCAACATCATATAATATAGGTGTTCTAACACCTGCCCGTTTAGCATCAGACAGCAATTTAGCTTCAAGTTTACATCGGGATTTTCTGATTTTATCATCAATTTCCTTGATTCTATAGCTTTTAGGAATTCTTGCCTTTATAACAGCATTTTTTCCCATATATGAACTTTTTATAATATTTGATTCGGCACCTTTTGCTATTAGATCATCAGACAATTGTAAATAGCTTTTAGTATTATCAATCCAAGGTATATCAACTTCATCGGTTCTAAAACGTTGTATAATACCTGTGTCGGATAAATCCATTGGTCCGAATTCTCTGCACATCAATAGGCCCAACCATGCAATCATAACTCCATTGTCACCGCAAAGTTTCATTTCAGGCATGTAAAATTTTGCACCATGTTCTTCAGACATTGTTTTAAGCATTTCACGCAACCTGGAATTGGCTGATACTCCTCCGCACAACATTACTTCATCTTTTTGTGTATGTGACAGGGCACGTTCTGTTACTTCAACAAGCATTGCAAAAGCTGTTTCCTGAAGTGAAAAACAGATATCTTCAATATCGGCCCCTTTTTGATGTTGTCTTAACGCTGCAGACAATAATCCTGAAAATGAAAAGTCCATTCCTTTAACAACATAAGGCAAATCAATGTAACTTCCATTTTTAGCCAATTTTTCAATTACAGGTCCACCGGGATGGCCCAAACCGGTTTCACGGCCAAACTGATCAAGACAGTTTCCGATAGCTATATCCAAAGTTTCGCCAAAAATTCTATAACGACCGCTTTCATAAGCAATGACCTGACTGTTTCCGCCACTGACATATAATGAAACCGGATTTACTGCACCCGTATCAAGTTTTCCAACCTCAACATGTCCAATACAGTGATTAACACCAATGATAGGCTTTTTAAGTGACAATGCAAGGGAGCGGGCTGATGTTGCAACAATTCTTAAAGCAGGCCCTAAACCAGGACCCTGTGAAAATGAGATTAAATCCAAATCAGAGTAGTTAATCCCTGCCTCTTCAATAGCTTCGGGTATTAATTTAGGAATCCATTCAGCATGGTGTTCTGCAGCAATCCTTGGGTGAATGCCCCCTTTTTCAGGGAATAACTGACTACCTGCCATAGCAAGTATCTCACCATCATCATTAACAATACCTACACCGGTTTTTTCTGCAGTTCCTTCAATTCCTAAACATATCAATTTATCAACTCAATATTAATTTTAGGTTAAGAAGATATTTAAAAGTTAATGAAAAAATTATCACCAAAATTCATAAATATTTTTTCAAAAAATTAAAAGATAATAGAAATTAACTAATCATCATAGAAATTTTGAGTATTGAAGCTATTTAATAAATAATTGATAGATGATGAAATTAGAACTAGAAAAATCAAGAAACCTGTAAAAAAAATATTTAATTAATGAAAACATATTCATATAACATGGGATTTTATAACACAAACACTATTGAAGAAAAAAGAGTTAATAAGTTAACTGGGGATATTCACATTAATGATGCTTTTAAAGAAGAAACTCAAAAAAGAGGTATTCCCATTTATGATGCATACAATATTCAAAAGAGATTGTATCATGAAGTTGAACAGGAAATGCTTGTAGGTGAAGAAGCTGTTGATAATCGTTTAATGGAGCTTTTAGAAGAAAAAGGTAAAAAAGAAGTCTCACACAGTTATGTTGAAGAAATGATGGAAGACGGTAAAAAAAGCAAGGGAATGATTCCTGCAAGACCAAAAGAAGCACCTGCCAGAAACGAATTACTCGATAGTATCCCACCAAGAGGAAGAGACGGTAAAACGTTCAACAGAAAACCTGAAAAAACTACTGCTGATTATTTGAATAGAATATTTTTACAGAATCAGAAGATTATTAATCAAAATAAAAAAGTTATAGAATTACTAGAAAAGATTGAGGAAAAATTATGATAGAAGGAATTACAACTTACGGATCAACTGAATTAATGGATTATCTAGCAGAAGTGATTGATCCCGTTTTCATTTGTACAATCGGAACTACAGAAACATCTTTAATACCTGGCTTATCAGGTGCAGGCGCATCCCCAGAATTAACTGAATATACACCGGCTGCAGATGCAGAACTAATGGTTTTAGGCAATGTCCGATGTATGGAAGAAATTCCGCAGACTGTTGTCGGTAAAGCAGCTGCCCCAACCCCTGCAATGCTTACAAAAGCATCATTGGAAATAGCTGATATCCCATTTATTATTGCAGATGCCGGCTGTAAAATTAAGCCTTCTATTGAATGCATGAAACTTGGAAGCGATTACGGAAGAGATATCAGAACCGGAAAAGGTGTTTTAAATCCATTGGAAATATATGAAAATTCTCGTGAATTAGGTGCTGAGCTTGCAAGACGCCACCCGATGTTGATTATTGGAGAAAGTATTGCTGCAGGTACAACAACCGCACTTGGAGTTTTAAGAGCATTGGGATATGATGCAAACGAAAAGGTAAGCGGCAGTATGCCGCATAATCCTCATGACATGAAAACCAAGATAGTGGATGAAGGTCTTAAAAATGCAGGACTGAATCCGGAAACCGATAACATTGATGGTCTTCAGGCCATTGGCGCTGTAGGAGATCCAACTTTAGCTGCAATCACAGGGCTTGTTTTAGGTGTTGATGAGCAGATTCCAATTATATTAGCTGGAGGAACTCAAATGGCCGCTGCATGTGCAGTCATAAAATCAATTAAACCTAGCTTTGATTTTTCAAACATAAACGTTGCAACAACAGTTTTTGTTGTAGGTGATGAAACTGCTGATTTAATCGGACTTTTAAAACAGATTGATGAAGATATAACGCTTCATTCCGTTGACCCTAAATTTGAAGAATCAACCCATGATGGATTGAAAAATTATCTTGAAGGATTTGTAAAGGAAGGAGCAGGTGCTGGTGGGGCAATGTTTACTGCTTTAGCACGTGGTGTTCCTTTAGAAAAATTAAGGGAAAAAATAGAAAAGACATGTAGTTAAAAAACTACATTATTATTTTTTTTAGAATATGTGGGTAATTGAACCCATAAATACTACAATACCTACTATCCAACAGTAATATGAAAAGAAATCCAAACTTTTATTTTGAATTAAATCAATTAACCATTTAATAGCAAAATATCCTGAAATAAATGCTGCTAAAAATCCTAAAATAACAGCAGCACCGTCACTACCCATAGATACTCCAATATCTTTAAATTGGACAAGAAATGCGCCGAAAATTGCAGGTATTGATAATATGAAACTGAATTTAGCTGCAAATTCTTTATCAAGACCTATTACAAGACCTGATGCAATTGTTGTTCCTGAACGGGACAAACCAGGCATAATCGCACAGGCCTGAGCTAATCCCATAAATAGTGATTGAAACCATCCCATATGAGACATGTCAATTTTACCTGAAGCCATTCTTTGAGACAAGTACAATATTGTTCCCGTTACAAACAGGAAAAATCCCGGAACATATAATTCACCGGCAAACAATGCATCAACATGACTTTCAAACAAGACTCCAACAAGACCTACAGGGATAGTAGCTAAAATAACGTACCATGATAGTCTTTTATAAGGATCTGAATAAAATCCTTCCCAAAATCTATGTTGTAATATATCTCCAACACTTAAAAGCCATGCTTTTATCATTTTAATGATATCTGCACGGAAATAGATTAAAACTGCCAATAAACTTCCCAAATGGAGAAAAGTATCGAAAGCAAGAGAGCTTTCAACACCCAAAAGATTTTGAATAAAAATTAAATGTGCAGAACTACTAACAGGTAAAAATTCAGTTAATCCCTGAACAATACCTATTATAATTCCTTGAAAAATATTCATTTACCACACCTAGATATAATCTAGCCATCCGAATTTATCTTCGACTTTAGCTTCAACAATATCAAAGAATGTTGATTGTATTTTCTCTGCAACAGGACCTCTTTTTCCTATGCCAATAGTTTTATGGTCAATAGATCTGATTGGAGTTACTTCAGCAGCAGTTCCTGTGAAAAATACTTCATCAGCCAAGTACAACCTTTCACGAGATATTGTTTCTTCAATAACCTCTAAACCTAAATCGTTAGCTACTTTAATTATTGAATCACGAGTAATTCCTTTTAAATTTGAAGACCCGAGTGATGGGGTGTGCAATACACCATCTTCCACTAAAAATATGTTTTCTCCACTTCCTTCAGAAACATAACCCGTATAATCCAACATGATTGCTTCATCATAGCCATGTTCAATAGCTTCTATTTTTGCCAATTGAGAGTTCATATAATTAGCACCGCATTTTGCTAAAGCAGGGAAGGTATCAGGAGCAGGTTTTCTCCATGAAGAAACACCAATATCTACACCGTTAGCCATTCCTTCTTCACCAAGATATGATCCCCATTCCCATGCCGCAATAACAACATTTACAGGACAGTTTAAGGGATTAACTCCTAATTCGCCATATCCTCTAAATACAATAGGACGTATGTAACATGATTTTAATCCATTTTCTCTTACAGTTTCTTTAATTGCTTCTGCAATTTCTTCTTCAGTATATGGAATTGGTATTTTGTATATTTTTGCAGAATCAAATAATCTGTGAACATGCTCTTTTAAACGGAAAATAGCTACACCATTTTCATTATTATATGCACGTATACCTTCAAAAACACTAGTTCCATAATGGACTACATGAGAAAGTGAGTGGATTGTTGCATCTTTCCAATCAACGAGTTCACCGTCCATCCATACTTTACTTGCTGTATCATCCCAAGCCATATTTATCACACCATTATTTATACGTAATAAATATGTATATTTATTTTTATTTATACTTTATCAACGAAACACTTATATAATATTAAAGTGATAATATATATTGTTGGTTCCGTGGTCTAGTGGTATGATACCTCCCTTACAAGGAGGGGATCACGAGTTCGAGTCTCGTCGGAACCACTGCTTTTTTTTATTTAACTTTTATCAATATTTAAGAATAACTAAATTAAAAATTTTATAAAATTTTTTATTATAAATGATGAAACAATCAAATTTTAATAAAATTTTTTATATAAAATAACATTTTTTTATAATAATAGTATGAGTTTGAATAAAATAATTAAATAATAAGATTTAAATAATTTTCCTATCATATCTATAATTACAAATATAGGAGAAATTAATATGGTAGTTAAAATTGCTATTATAAAAAGTGGTAACATTGGTACTTCACCAGTTATCGATTTGTTGTTAGACGAAAGAGCAGACAGACCAAATATTGATGTAAGAGTATTTGGATCTGGAGCAAAAATGAACCCAGAACAAGTAGAAGATGTTGTCCCTAAAATAGACGCATTTGGACCTGATTTTGCAATATTCATTTCACCAAACCCAGGAGCACCTGGTCCTGCTAAAGCAAGAGAACTCTTATCTGAAAAAGACTTACCTGCAATCATCATTGGTGATGCACCAGGTAAAGGTAAAAAAGATGAAATGGACGAACAAGGTTTAGGTTACATTATTGTAATGTCTGACCCAATGATTGGTGCTAAAAGAGAATGGTTAGACCCAACTGAAATGGCTATCTTCAACGCAGACATCTTAAAAGTATTAGCAGAAACTGGAGCATTAAGATTAGTACAAAAAACCATTGACGGTGTAATTGCTGCTGCTGATGCTGGAGATGCTATCGAATTACCAAAACTCATTATTACTGCTGAAAAAGCTGCTGAAGCTGGCGAATTTGCTAATCCATACGCAAAAGCAAAAGCTATCGCTGCATACGAAATGGCTGGATCTGTCGCAAACTTAGACATGAAAGGTTGTTTCATGACCAAAGGATTCGAAAACTTCATTCCTTTAGTTGCTGCTGCACACGAAATCGCTGCTGCTGCTGCTAAATTAGCACAAGAAGCAAGAGAAATCGAAAAATCCAACGATACTGTTTTAAGAACTCCTCACATGAAAGAAGGAAACGTTGGATGCAAAACCGACTTAATCTCAAAACCAGAATAAGTAGATTAACTTCTACTTATTTTTTTTAACTTTTTTTAAAAATTTTTATAAAATAAGATAAGATAATGGATAAGAATCCATTATAATTAAATAATTCCTTTTGTTGATGGCACTTGATCATGTTCTACTTTTATAGCATCTTTTAATGCTTTAGCAAATGCTTTAAAAATAGCTTCACATTTATGGTGGTCATTTATACCTTGAACTTCCCCATAAATATTTAATTTAGCAGATGATGCGAATGATTCGAAGAAATGAACTACAATATCTGATGTCATGTCCCCAATTTTTTCATTTTTAAAGCTTAAATTCATGTTACAGTAACTTCTACCACTTATGTCTATTGCAACAGTAGCAACTGATTCATCCATAGGCACCATTGCATGAGCCATACGTTTAATACCTACTTTTTCACCTATTGCTTCAAGGAAAGCTTGACCAAGCAAAATTCCAACATCTTCGATTGTATGATGATCATCGATTTCAATATCGCCATCAGCAATTATATCCAAATCAATCATGCTATGTTTAGAAAAAGATTCCAACATATGATTGAAGAAATTCACACCTGTAGAAATATTATATTTTCCAACACCATCAAGATTCATTTTAATTTTAATTTCTGTTTCTGATGTTTTTCTCTCAACATTAGCTATCCGACACATGATATTTACCTTCCAAATAATTAATTTTACGCTAAAGCATTTAGTCCTTTGGACCATCACGTATGATTTTAATGCAGTCTGTAGGGCATTCCATCGCACATAGTGTGCAAACATGACAATATCTTAAATCCAATATATGTGCAACCTTGTTAACTTTCCAAATTTTATCTGCTTTAGGGCAAATTTCATAACATTTACCGCAGCCAATACATTTAGATTCATCAATTTCAATTTGTAACATGAACTCCTCCAGAATTAACTACAATTTTAAAGTAGCTACAGACATTGCTTTAAATCCAATAAATACTTCTTTACCAATGGTAAGATTTAATTCTTTTTCAGCAGATACCGTAATATCTGAATAAATATTAATTCCACCAATATCCACATTGACTCGAATAATCTCATTATTGAGTCTCATTTCAACAATATTACCTTTAATTATATTACGGATACTGGATTTTTGTGGTTCCAACATTAAAAAGATGTTATCATAACTAATCAATGCTAAAACTTTATCCCCTACGGCATAATTTTTATTTAAAGGAATATTAACATTAAAACTGGACATTTTAACATTCATTACGCCTTTTGACTCATCAATTGCTAAAATTTCTGCTTCTATTTCATTTACATCCCTATGAAGCTCCATGATAGCATTGATTTTTTTACACTCTTTTAAGATTGAATAACCTTCTTCAGTCAAAGTAGTGCCCCCGCCACCACCTTTTCCACCTTTAGAAGTACTCACAATTTTAACCTGAAGAGTGGATTCGATTTTATCAATATAGTTCAGTGCAGTCCTATAAGAAATTTTAGCCAATTTAGCAGATTCAGTTAAAGAACCAGTGTCTAAAATATACTCAAGCAGCTGGTACTTTTTATGATCAAGCAAAAAAGAATTACCATCCACATTAATCTTATATTCTACACCTGCTTTCACATCAGTCATATTATAATCCTCCAAAGATATATAACATGAAATATTATATTCCTTATATAAAATAAGATTTACTATTTATTTATTTCTAAATTCAATTCTTTCAACAAAGTCTAGAAGTTTATTCGAAATACTTGAAAGACGGCCTGTTTTTAAAGATAGCTTCCTGAGAGATTCAATATCTTCTTTTGTAAAAAATCGCACTAAAATCAATGCAAAGAAATAAACAATTATACAAAGAAAAATTCCCGGAAACAACCATGTAGCATTTTTTGGAATGAGCAATGCAAAAACACCCATAATCAATGAAGCCATAGTAATTTTAATAAGAGGCAAAATCTGGAATTTAGCTTTAGTTAATTTGAATACAAAATAAACTACCGGTATCATCATTGCCAAACAGCCGATTGTAGTGCCGAGTGCACCACCCGCAATACCCATGCCCGGAACAAAAAGCCAGCATAAAAGACCTGTTGTAATAGAACCGAAAATTAAAATATACATAGGAATACGTGGATTACCGATACCCTGAATAATACTGGTTGAAATAGAAAATATTGAATAAAATGTCATTCCAATAGCCAAAATAGCTAATGCAGAAGCACCGGCAACATATTCAGGTTTTGCAAAATACAATACCCTTAAGGTAGGAGCCGCAAACAACGCAAGTCCAACACACATCGGTATAACAAATAGCAATGAGTACTTATATGATTCATTTACATATTTCTGCAATGTAGGAATATCTTTAACTTTAAAAGCTTCAGAAGAAGCAGGTAAAATTGTTGTTGCAACAGAAATTGAAATCATTAAAGGCAAACGTGCAATAGGATCTGCTGCTGCAAAAAAACCAACAGCGTCCAATGTTAAAAATTTACCCATGATAATAGTACATATATTATAAATAAGCATTTCGGCAATAGCTGTTATAATAACCGGAATTGAAAATTTAACCAAAGTTCCGGCAAGCTTTAATTGTTGTTTTCTTGTAAAGACAAAATCCGGACTAGGTTTGGGAATATATTTAGGCATGTAAACCTTAAAAATATAAACCGCAGAAAAAGCAGCCAGCGCATAACCGATAACAGTACCCCATAGCGCACCGATTGTGGAAAAACCAATTAAAACAAAAGCCGTTGCAAATAAAATCATGAAAAGCTGTTCAATGGCACGAGTATACAAAATATACTCCATTTTATAAACACCCTGAAACGCTCCCCTGAACGCACCTAAAACTACACTGAAAGGAGTAATAAGTCCAACAATTTGTAAAGGAACTAAAGCAAGAGGTTTATTTAGATAACCATAGGCCAACCATGGAGCAACGACAAAAATCATCAAAACACCCAAAAATAAACCTAAAAATACCATTATTGACAGAGCCGTGTAAATAGTCTGTCTGGCCATATCGGGTTCATTAACTGCATTATACTCAGCAACATATTTTGCAATAGCTGGCGGAAGACCGCCTGCTGCTAAAGTTTGAAAAATACCTTGAAACGGCAAAGTAAGTCCTAAAACCCCATACATAGTAGGTCCTAAAAGCATAGCCATTAAAAAACGGTAAACATAACCCCCTATACGGAATATTATATTACCTATAAAAATTATTAAACTGCCCCTAATTAACTTATTTGCCATGATTTTACCCAAAAAAATTAGTATATTATATCTATAATAAATTTTAATATATAAAAGTATTGTTAAAAAAAATATTTAGATGAAATCTAGTTTAAAAATTTAAAAATTATCATAAATGTGAAAAATTAGAAAAGCAATATGCATAGTTAAATATTTGTTTGCCAAATAATTGAGAAACTTCGTTACTACCGATTATTAACATCCAATAATTTATTTAAGTAATTATTTAAATTATTATGATGTTGGTTGCGATATCTTAAATATTAAAAAAGAAAAATTAATTAGGTTTTTAACCTAAATATATTTTTTTAAAAAGTTTTCAAACTCGAATAATGTTCTATTTAGTGACTCCATACCATAATCATCATTTTTAATGTCTTCCAAGCTATCCTTTGACCAGAAAGAAGCACCCAAATTAGATCCGAACGGTCCTCCACTAACTGGAATTATTCCATGAATCATGAAATAAGTAATGTTTTTTAAATGTGCAAAATCCGCACCGCCAGTCCGGTCTCCTCCAACAGCTATGCTCATACCAATTTTTCCCCTTAAAAGATTATAATCTACAGCTTCCAGAGCACGAGTCCTGTCCATAATGGCAGCAAGATTACTTGAAATCCCACCGCTTTGAACGGGAGTTGCCAGAATTATCCCATCAGCTTCCTGTAAATTTTTATAAACATCAGCCATATCATCATCAATGATACATTTCTGATTTTTTAAACAATAATCACAATGCATACAAGGTTTAATCATCTTTCCAACACATGAAAACAGTTCAATATCAAATCCATTTTCCTCTAATTTATATAAAGCATTTTTAATAACATATTCCGTTGTATTAGCTCTAGGGCTTCCACAAATTCCAAAAACCTTCACAATAACCACCATATAAATAATATTACTTTGCACTTCAAACAATTAAAAATTTCTGATTGATTAAAGGTTTAACAAATAACAATATTTATAATATCTAAATTCCATAAATTAATACAATAGGATAAATTGGGGAAAATTTCATGAAAATAGGGCATGGTACTGTAAAGAAATATTCAAGGGAATATCACAGGACATTAAAAACTGGGGAAAAAAAGAAATATACAACTGAACAGATTCAAATTACAGTTCCAAAAAACGAAGATATATATTCAAACAAAGAAGAAGTGCTCATTATTCCTCAATCCGAAATTGATGCATTTAATAATCTGGAAGAAGAATTACATGCAATTAAAGTGGCTAATTATTTATATATTATGGAAGTGGAAAAATTGCAAAAATTACTTGATGAAGGGGATTCCTCTGAATATGAAAAAATTATAGAAGAACTTAAACAAGAACTTCACTCTAAAGAAAATGAAATAACTAATTTAGAAGCCCTTAATGAAGAAGTAAAGAATAATACATTAACCAGCCTCCAAGAAGAAAATGAAAAAATAAAAACCAAACATACCAGATTAATTGAAGAAAATGAAAACCTTAAAAACAAATACGTGAATATGAAAATAGAAAATGAAAATTTAAAAACTAAATATTCAAGTATTAAAGAAGAAAATAAGAATTTAAAAACTAAATGCACTACTTTAAAAGAAGAACAGGCTGATATCAAAACCAGTTATGAAAATGTCACTACAAAATACGATCAGCTTAAACAAGAAAATCTAAATACAAAAACTTCTTATGCTGAAATGTTTGAAGCTAATGAAAACTTAGAAAAAGATTACGATGATTTACGTCTTGATTATAATGATTTAGTTGATAAATATAATGATTTAGAAGAAGAAATATATAAATTAAAAACAAGTAAAACTCGTGATGAATATATTGCATCCAGAGTTAAAGAGTTTATTTTAAATAATGAAGTTTAAAATTGATAATCATCCTTGAATTCAGGATTCCATCTTTTAAGTCCAGGTATGAATGTCGTTGTGATACCTGTTGCTGTTGTTTCGGGCAATCTTGGATTTTTTTCCATCATCTCTTTTGATTTGCGAACAATCATTTCTGTTAAAGTTATATCAGGTTCTGTGTATTTACCATCTTGAAAACAGTCTTTACAAAATTCAGGATTAAGACTACCATCCTCATTAGTTCCATAATCCTCTTTTACAATTGGTTTTCCACAGGAATTGCAAAAACCCATAAAAATACCTCATTTTAAAAAAAAATAGAAAATAAATTAGAAATTAATCTAATTTACTTGTTCATCTTCGTCCATTGCAAGTCTCATATTATCCGGATCAGGTGGGAAGTGTGCTAAGAAGTCTTGAGCAGATCTTCTGACATCTCTTGAACCGATAATATATCTTCCTGCAATAATAACATCTGCACCTTTTTCGATAGCTTCTTCAACATTTTCAGGAGTGATTCCTCCAGCCACTGCAATTAAGCCACCGCCAAGGATTTCTTTAATCTTTTTGATGTTACCCCATTCAGTCATTTCACTTATATCTTCACCTTTTTCGGCTTTATAAGTTTCAAGGTCAACATTTCTGTGTAATAAAACTATATCTGGTTTTAAATCATCAGGCAATTGTGATAATTTATCTTCAAAGTCAGCCACATTCATCATGTCCAAGATAGCATAGATACCTTGTTTTTGGGTTTCATGAATAGCTTTTTTGATTGATTCGATAGTACCGAGTCCAGAAATAGCAACCGCATCAGCTGTTGCATCTGCAGCCATTTTTATTTCAACACGACCAACATCTAAAGTTTTTAAATCAGCAATGATAAATGCAGATGGACGTAATTTTCTAATGTCTTCCACTACACCAACACCGAATTTTTTAACAAGTGGAGTACCTGCTTCAACAAGAACTCTTTCTTTATCCGGCAAATCAGCGAGGATTTTAGCCATAGCCTCTTTATTATCCAAGTCAAGTGCAACTTGCAAGTATGGTGGAGACCAAAGTTTTTGTACTCTGAATCCCATAATTGGATGAGTTCCACGGTCTTTTTCTGCAAGAACTTTATTAATTGATGGATAACCTTCCATAGCTCTTCTAATAGCTAATTTAGTTGCTCCATAGTTGTATTGATATATTTTTCTGAAATCTTTTGCAGAAGGATCAATGAATACACTAACATTAATTACAATATCTTCAACAATTTCTTTTGGAATATAACCGTCTTCTACTGCATCAGCTACTGCTCTTGCAACAGCAGTTTGTGCAGGTCCAAAAATTTTACTTGCATCTTCTAAATCAGCAACAGTTACTTTAGGAATGATTAAAGTTGCTGGTTTTGTCAATAAGTTTGGTCTGATTACACTTGTCAATGGAGTATGGCCTACAGAAAGGTTAGACAATCCATTAGCAAAAGCTTGACCAACAGGGCCGAATTTATCACCAATTAATAAATCGATGTGTGCTAATTCCGGTCCGTCTCCAATAAGAGCTTCTCCTATTCTATACATTGGGTCCATTAAATTTCCTCCGTCATATAATAACATTTATAATTTATATTTTTATTTGTAAATATAATTATTGGAAGTTAATCCTTTTAGAGATATCTTTTGGTAAAGGTAATCTTCTATAAGGCATTCCTTTAGTTTTTTCTTTAATTTCAGATATTAATTCATCAACATCCATATCGACTTTTTCGCCGGTTTCACGAACAGATACTTGGAATTTACCGGATTCGACTTCTTTATCTCCAATTACAAATATGTATGGAATCCATTCTTTTGAAGCGCTCCTGATTTTTTTACCGACACTTTCATCACGATTATCCATATCTACACGGATGTTAGAAGCATTCATCTTTTCATAAATTTCGTTGGCAAATTCTTCATGATCCTCTCCAACAGTCAAGATTCTTGCTTGAATTGGACTTAACCAGGTCGGCAACATTGGAGATTTTTCATTCAACTCAATAGCAGTTTTTTCAAGCATTGCACATAAAACTCTTTCAATACTGCCCGTTGGGGAACAGTGCAAGATAGTAGGGTTATGTTGAGCGCCGTCTTCACCTAAGTATTCAATATCAAATCTCTTACCACTTTCAACATCAATTTGAACGGTAGGGTTTTCAATCGGACGACCTAAGAAGTCAATATTAGCTAAGTCAATTTTGCAAACCCAGTAATGATGTCTTTCAGGTAAAATTTCTAAAAGAATTGGTTTTTGGAATTTGGATGCGATTTCATACATCCATTCTTCATTTTCTTCAAAGAAATCTTGAGTTGCTCTGAAAATTACTTCAAAGTCTAAATCCAAATCTTTTCCGGTTTGCATACACATATCTGTTTGAGCTGCAAATTCGTCCAAAGATGCAGGTACATCAGCACAGAATGAATGGAAATCCGGCATAGTAAATGCCCTTAATCTTTTAAGACCAACTACTTCACCTTTTTTCTCATATCTAAAACTGTAAGTAGATAATTCATAGAGTTTTGCAGGTAAATTTTTCCAGGTCAAGAATGAATTACCCATAACTCTGAATGCACCAAAACAACATGCAAATCTAAGCATTAAATTCCTTTTAGTGTCAGTTCTGTATTGTCTTTCACCAAATTTATATGCATGTTGGTAAATTGCTTCATTATCTAAATCATAGAAAATTGGTGTCTCAATAGGCATTGCCCCTTGATCAACTACCAAATTATAAACATAATCGGCTAATAAATCACGAATTAAACGTCCTTTAGGATACCATTTAAGGTTTCCAACATCAGATGCGGCTTCATAATCACAGATTTCTTTTTCCCTCATCAGCTTGACATGAGGCGGTTCGCCTTCATCAGATGCTCCTTGACCTAATTCATAATCAACAAGTTGTTTGAAAGCTTTATTTTCAAATTTAAAGTCATCAATTTCAGTAATTTTATTTCCTTCCAATATTTGCCATTTTGAAGGTTTTCTCTCTATTTTTTCTTCTTCTGAATCCGCAGTGATTGTTCTTGAAAGTTCACTTAACGGGTGTCCTTTACAGGATATTTCAAATGCCTTATACCAACCGAAAGGTACTCTTTGAACATTTAAATCTTCAGCTAAAAGAGCCTGTTCGGCATCTTTTAAAATTTCAACAGCCACTTTTGGTGAGCTTAATGAAGAAGATAAATGAGCATATGGATATAAAACAATATTTTCTGCATTAACCTGATCATTAGTTTTTAAAACTTCCTTAACAAGATTTTTAACAATTCCTTGAGGATTATCTTCATCTTCTTTTTCAACCGCCGTAAATACAACTAAAGAATCATCAAAGGAACCATTATGTTTGGCTTCTTCAATTTCTTCAGCCACAGGGGTTTTCTTTTTAACATTGTAATTTAAATAATCAGAATGAATTAATAATATTCTCATTTGACCACCATATATTATGATTTAATTTTTGGTTTTAATAATATTTAAATACAATTAAAAACAAACAAAAGAAAATGAAAAAAATACTTTACATATTGCTATTTTTGATTTTCATTTCATCAATTGCAGCAGCCGGCGCAAGTGATGCGAATGAAACAATTATTGCAGAGAATATACAAGACACTATTCGTCCCGACAGTGATGAATCAGAAAATCCAGAAACTAATGACGATGAATTCGACCTTACAAAAAATGAAACTTGTGAATCTATTAATATTGTTTTTGGCGGAGAATATGATGGCCCGACATTCCCTTCATCAAAGCCATATCCTCATAACACATTGTATTATTTTACATTTACCGATGCCAACATAACAGAAAATATTGAGACGCATTACACATATGAATTTCCATTAAACATTACTTCTCACTTTACAATGCATGCAAACATTGAATTTACTGGAGGTTATGAGGAATATGAAAATGCCACGACTGCCCTGGTATATATCGATGACATATCTGTCCTTAACACAACCATCAGTGAAGGTTCACATACATTAAAAATAAAATTAAACGAAAAAATTGATGCCGGAACCCATGAAATTAAAGTGGTATTAATTAAAAGAATCGAGATGGGATCACTATATGTCGGCGGCTTTGTGGCAAATAAGAAATATACCTATGTGAATGCAACATTATATTCCAATTTAACTGTAAAAAAGTCAAAAATGCATCTCACCATGAATAAAACGTCTTCAAAAGAAAATTATATTGTACCATTAATATTTAATGTCAAAAATGATTTTGGAGATAATATAAATGGCATAGAATTAAAAATTTTTAAAAATGGTGAATACATTGGCAATGCAATTTCAGATAAGAACGGAAATGCTGAACTTGACTACCTTGTACCTATAAATTCAAAAGGAACATACAATATAACTGCCATTTTAAATAACAATAAAAACTGTTTCGACACCAATTATACATCTACACTAACAATAGACGAAAGCATTCATACAAAATTAAATTCAACCGATTTAATGATGCATTATAAAGATGGAAGTAAATTTAAGGTTCAATTAGTAAAATTTGATAACAAACCTATCGCAAATGAAACATTAATTTTAGAAATCAATGGAAAAAGCTATAAAAGAACAACTGATGAAAATGGTTACGCATACTTAAATATAAACCTCAATAGTGGCGAATATAAGATAAATGTAAAGCATATTAAGTCAGAAAATTATTTAGAATGTGAAAAATCAAACATTATTAGTATATCACCAACAATAACAGCCAACGATATAGAAAAACGCTATAAAGACAATTCAATACAATTCTGTGCAAATTTTTATGACAAAAATGGAAATGCACTGTCAAACACAACAGTAGAATTTAACATCAATGGTGTGATATACAAACGTCAAACATCAGATACTGGAGTTGCATGTCTAAATATTAACTTGCTTCCAGGAAATTATATAATAACATCATACAATACAAAAACAAAAGAATTTTATTCAAATAACATAACTGTGATGGATTCCGTAAATATTACAAGTAATGATTTGATTAAGGATTATAAAAACGATACTCAATTCATAGTTCGCATCATCGACCACCTGTATCCGCTTCCATTTTCAAAGGAATGGTACAAATATTCTACTCAAGACAACTTGGACACTGAAGGACATAAACTTCCGCTCACATTTAACATTAATGGAGTTAAATACAACAAAACAACCGATAATAAAGGATATGCTAAATTAAATATCAACCTTCCATCTGGAGAATATATAATAACTACAGATTATAACGGCTATAAAAAATCAAATAAAATTACCGTCCTTCCACGCTAAATGCAACAGATTTGGAGAAAACATATGGAGACAATGAAAAGTTTAATGACACTTTATTGTCCCATATGCAAACCAAACATTGACATTAAACATAAAGACGTTTTGAACAACAGAACAACAGATAAAAACGTAATAATCATCCTAAACATTAATTTAATGGCTGATGAATACATAATAACCTCATCCATAATGGTTTGAATATCTCAAACAAGATTACCGTTAAAAACTGACCATTACCCACTTTCCTTTTTTCAAAAAGATAATATATTATCAAAATAAATTATTATTCATGAGAATTATATTGGCAGGAACCGGCAGTGCAGTTGGAAAAACTACAATTGCAACTGGAATTATGAAAGCTTTATCCGAAAAATATAATGTTCAACCTTTTAAAGTTGGACCGGATTATATTGATCCTTCTTACCATACATTAGCTACAGGAAATACCTCCAGAAACCTGGATTCCTTTTTTATGCATGATGGACAGGTTAGAGACTCTTTTATTAAAGGAATGGAAAATAAGGATATTGCAGTTATTGAAGGAGTTAGAGGACTATATGAAGGAATTGATTCCATAAATGATATTGGAAGTACAGCTTCAATTGCAAAATCTTTAAAAGCTCCTGTTATTTTAATTATAAATTCCAGAAGTTTAGTTAAAAGTGCTGCTGCTTTGGTTTTAGGTTTTAAAAGCTTGGATCCTGAAATTAATATTGCGGGAGTTATTTTAAACAAGGTTAAGAATAAAGCACACTTTGAAAAAACCAAACGTTCGATTGAAGAAATAACCGGTACTGAAGTTATCGGAGGCATTATTCGTGACGATAATATTTCAATTGAACAGCGCCATCTAGGTCTTGTTCCTGCACGCGAGCGAGAAAATTCACTGAAATTTATTGATATTTGGTGTGAAACTATTAAAAATTCAATTGATTTAGACCGTTTAGTTGAAATTGCAAAAACGGCACCCAAAATTGACTACAATTTAGAGCCAATTTGGAATAAATTAAATTCCAAAAAAGTTAAAATTGGAGTTGCTTATGATGAAGTATTTAATTTTTATTATAAAGAAAATATAGAATCTATTGAAGCTAATGGGGCTAAAATTGAATATTTTTCACCGCTAAATGATGAAAATTTACCTGATATTGATGGATTGTATATTGGTGGAGGCTATCCTGAACTGTTTTCAAAAGAACTGTCAAATAATAAAAGTATGCTTAAAGATATCAAGAGCTTCCATTTGGATGAGCGCCCTATTTTTGCCGAATGCGGCGGTTTGATGTATCTTACGAATTCAATTCATGAAGACAAAGTTGTAGATATATATCCTTACAAGTCAATTCTAACCGAACGTGTTCAGGCCCTGAAATACACAATAGCCGAAGTCCAACAAGACAATATCATCTCTAAAAAAGGTGAAGTTTTCCACGGACACGAATTCCACTACTCAAAAGTAATTGTTGACAAACCAAAACATGATTTTGCATTTAAAATTACACGTGGAAAAGGTTCATACAATAATTTAGATGGATTTATAGAAAAAAATACCCTTGCAAGCTATGTTCACACACATGTAGCTGCAATGCCTAATTTTGGAGGAAACTTATGTCTTTCATCACTAGAAAAATAGACTTTTTTCACCCTTACATCATTCCTGTTGCAATATTAATATTTTTAGTAATGGGTTATATTGGCTCATTTAACTATAGGTTTGAAAACCCGCTTAATACACAAACAATATTAACAATAATATTTTCAGCAGCATTATTTGCAATAGCCGCATTTATCACTTCAAAAAAATTTACAATAGAAAAAACTAAAGAAATAAATTTTCTATCGGAGAAAATTTTACTTATTTTTATAGGTATCGCATTAGTCCTGCAAAGCTTAAATATGGTTTTACTTGGAGGAATACCATTATTCAATAGTGTTTTAAAAGCAAATGCAACCACCAATCTTTGGAGAGTAGCATACCCATTGTTTTTAATTTTAATCAACATATTAATTGCAAAATACTATAATCGAAAATATTTGCTCTTAGTATTACTTGGAGCATTAATTTTTGGCCTTAATGGATACAGGACATCCGTGATTGGAATACTGGTTAGTGTATTCATCACAATGTATTATATTGGAAAGATTTCCCGAAAATTTGGAATTATATTCGTTATAATTATTGCACTAGGAGGGCTTGGTGTAGGTTATATTGCATCACAATCTATTGCAACACAAACCTGGACACTCAACCCAGTGGAATTGGTATTTTACAGAGCGGCATTTACACAGGAAGTATTTGAAAAAATCATTCCATTAGCCGGAACAACCCACGGACATATATTATCTATGATTTTTTCATCCGGAAGTCCAAGATCATTTATAGGAAATTATGTTCTTCACTATGATGTCTGTTTAACCTCCACACTATTCGGACCGGTGATGCTTGATTTCGGATATATTGGCCTTACCGTTCAAATGCTTTTTATGGGAACATTTTTAAAAATAATACACAGCCTTGCTAAAAAAGGTATTGGAATTGGAATCTATTCAATAATACTGACCCATACTTTAATATGGATTGAAACAGGACCAACAGACATAATGATATGGTTTTTATATTTACTTGGTTTAATTTTAATAATTTTAGCATTAAAAAAAGATTAAAAAGAAATAAAATATTATATTTCTTAATTTTAAATAACTAACGTTTACTAGATAAAATACTATTTAATATTAATTAAATTAAATAAATATTAGAATAATTAATATTATAAGTGAAATAAAGAATATAACTGTTGCACGAGTAATAAAGAACCTTGTTCTATCAACAAAAGCAAATGTTAATCCATAAGATAAAGCTAAAGCAACTAACATTTCAATTAAACCACTAACCCCATGATCCAGTTTTAATACATGGCCCAATAAGAAAGCCAATAAATAAGAAATAATAACAACTAAAGCAATTGTGACTAAAGGATTGCTTAAAATTGGTTGCAAACGGTCAAACCAAGAATTTGAATAAGAATTATAATTATATAAATTAGTTTGATAATTTAATGGGTATAAACTCTTTGGTCCATTCCTATTCTTATTAAAGAAAGAAAACCTGGAATTAGAAGAATTATATCTCTCAACTTCGGGATATAATGTATTTTTATAAACAAAAGAATTTTCATCTCGTCTGCGCATTATATAATCCATATCAGCAGCATCATAAGTGTATTCAGGATATTCATCTTCAACATATGAAACATCACCGGCAGAAAAATCATTGCTGTCCAAAGTAGTTTGTTGGGAGTTATCCTGATATGTTTTAGCTAATTCCGTTAATTTATCCCTATCAACTAATTTAATATTTTTTCTTAAAGCATAATTAGTAGCTTGATTATCAAAATAAGCAGAAGACACAACAGCCACTTTTGAAGCTTTTAAACTCTTAGCTGCATCTTCCATTTCTTTCAATAAATCAATGCCTACTTCGAACTCTTTATCATAATTGTTACATGCCATAACTACTCCAAAATCACCCATTGTTGTTGGTAGTACAGCATATATATCAATAACTCTTTGTGACGTTTTAAAGTTCTTGTATACTTTAAAACCAGAACCCTCCAAAACTTTAGCTATAAAATTAATCAATTGTGGTTTTTCCAAAATTCCACCCATGTATGTTTCAATATTATATATAATTTATAATTGAAATTATTATTAAAGTTTATTATTAACATTAAAATTTTAATAATTTAAAAAAAAATAATTAATATTATGAAAGCTTTAATATCTAATGATGATGGAATTAATGCATCCGGAATATTTGCCGCTAAAAAAGCAGTTGAAAATTTATGTGATACTGTTATAGTCGCACCTAAAACACAACAAAGTGGAATTGGTCATGCATTAACATTATATGAACCATTAAGAGTTAGTGAACGGATTTTAAAAGATGGAAGTTTGGGCTATGAAGTTAATGGAACACCAACCGATTCAGTAGTCGTGGGATTGTTTCAAATACTTGAAGAAAAACCGGATTTAATGATATCCGGAATTAATACTGGTTTTAATTTAGGACAATCCGAATTAACTACTTCAGGTACTGTTGGTGCTGCAATAGAATCGGCTACTTATGGAATACCTACAATAGCCATTTCACAGGAAGTTACAAGAGAAGATGTGAAATTTGAAAGTGAAGAAATAGACGTTGATTTTAACTTTGCGGGAAAAATGCTAAATAAGTTAGCTAAAATAGTGCTGAAAAAAGGATTGCCTGATGGAATAGATTTGTTGAATGTGAATGTTCCTGCAAATCCTGCAGATGATGAATTTGAAGTTGTTAAATTAGGAAAAAGAATGTACAAACCACAAATGGAAAAAAGATTGGATCCAAGAGGTCAGCCCTATTACTGGATAGGTGGTGAACCTTACAACTCTGATGAAAAAGGAAGTGACTGCTACGAATTAAAAGTTTCACAAAAAACTACAATAACGCCATTAAAAATAGATTTAACTGGGGATTTAAAAGTATTAAAGGATTATTTAGATATGTGATAATATTGTTTTGATTGAAAAAAGATGATAAAATAATTATTACATTAAATGTTAAAAAAAGTAGCTGATGATGGATCCATTATAAAGTGAAATAAATTAAAGATTTAAATCTTTAAGAATCTTTTCACGTTCTTCACGAAGTTCCCTTAAAAGTTTCTCATCAGTACAGCCATCTTTTTTAAGTTGTGCTATTGTTCTGGTAATAGCTTCCAAATTGCTTTCTAATTGATTAATTGACATAGTATTATATTAAAACATTAAAGTATATAAATTTAAAAAATAAATTAATTATATAAACCAAATGGAATGAAAAATATGACAGATAAAGACCAAGTAAATAAATTATTTAACCAATTTAAAAATAAAAATGTAATCGTTGAATTAAGAGACAATAATCAGGCTGAAGGAAAAGTAATAGCTATTGATAATTATTTAAATATTGTTTTAGAAAATGAGAACGGTATTGAAACCTTAAAAGGTGGAAATATAGTTTTTGTTAGTTTAAAAAATTAACACCACCCCAACCATTAACCTAACAATCAAAATCAAAATGACTATCAGATAAGTCAACATCAATACCTAATATATTATTTTTACCGTTGTAAACATCATGGGCAATTTGAGCTGCTCCGATTGCTCCGGATTCTTTAGAAATAACTTTTAGTTCATATTTATTTTTAAAGTATTTATTTATTTCATTTTCAAAGTTAAATGGTTCTGTTGCACTGCCTATAGAACCTGTAAGAACAATACCTTCAATTTCATTTTCACAGACTACAGCCAATCCTGCTATTTCCATTGCAACAGTCATTATTAAAGTGTCTATTGATAATTTTGCTTTTTCGTCCCCATTCCTATAGTTTTCGAGAAGCTGGTCTTTCATGTCTGCCACTTTTCCACCTATGTCAGCAATTTTTATTGCACCTGCATGTGAAAAGCATTCATTAGCTGTTTTTCTACCTTCATCAATGTCACGTATCATTTCTAAATCTATTGGTCCGTGAACAATTCCCATTGCACCTATACATGCATCAATTGCTCCTTTAATTTTAGAATCTTCAAGCAATATGTTAACACTATTAGATGATATATCTGCTACGATAAAATTTTGCCAATTTGTTTCTTTTATTGCATTATATGAAATACTCACCTTCTCAGGACTAGCCTGATGGGAGTAAGCTGCATTAAATAAATCGTTTAGTGAAGTAGAATTCTTGTGAAGACCAGGTATCATGATACTTGGAATATTTGAATTTTCCAATTCTGAAAATACGGAGGTTCCGCCACCGGTAACTTTACCTGCACCGCCGATAGATAAAATTCCCCTATCTTCAACTTTGTCAATAGGTAAAATATCACTGATACCATCACCCATTGCATAAGTGATAGCCATTAATTTAACAGAATCCAAATCACATCTTTTAGATAATTCTTCAATAGCTGAAACTTTACCGTTTTTAGAATCTTCACGACCTATTTTAAAAATATCCAAAATTTTTTCATCATCATCCATCAAACAAAAAGAAATACCTGTAGTGCCGTGATCCATTCCGATAAAAACCATGCCAAACTCCTCAAGTATTAAAAAGTAAAAAAAGTAAAAAAATTAAAAGATGAATTTAATCATCTTTTTCTAATCCACAAGCTTTTCTTAATCTGGTACCGACAACTTCAATTTCCAATTTCTCTTCAGCTGCTCTCATTTCTTTTAAGTTAGCACCATCAGTAGCGTTTTCATCAGCCCATTGTTTTTTAAAGGTTCCATCTTGGATTTCTGTTAAAACTTGTTTCATACCGTCTTTTGCTTCTTGAGTAATAATCCTTTTTCCTCTGGTTAAACCACCAAATTCAGCAGTATTACTTACATCATGCCACATTCCTTTGAAACCTTTTTCATAGATTAAATCAACGATGAGTTTTACTTCGTGACAGGTTTCAAAGTAAGCGATTTCAGGTTGATAGCCTGCTTCAACCAAAGTAGTGAATCCTGCATTAATCAATTCAGTGATTCCTCCACACAATACAGTTTGTTCACCGAATAAATCAGTTTCAGTTTCTTCTTTGAAAGTGGTTTCTAAAACTCCGGCTTTAGTTAAACCACATGCTTTTGCCATACCTAATGCTAATTGCATAGCATCACCAGTAGCATCTCTTTCAACTGCTACTAAACCAGGAATACCGAATCCTTCTTCGTAAGTTCTTCTTACCATGGATCCTGGTCCTTTTGGTGCAAACATGACAATATTTACATCTTCAGCAGGGTCAATTAAGCCAAAGTGAATGTTGTATCCATGTGAAAATGAAATAGTGTTTCCACTTTCAACATAAGGTGCAATCTGTTCGTTATATACTTTTTCTTGAATTTCGTCAGGAAGTAAAATATGGATAATATCTGCTTCCTTAGCTGCATCTTCAATAGTTTTTACAGTCATTCCATCTTCTTTTACTAAATTCCAAGAACTACCATTTTCACGAACACCAACAATTACATTGGCACCACTATCAGCCATGTTTCTTGATTGTGCTCTACCTTGTGAACCATAACCGATTACAGCGATGGTTTTTCCTTCAAGTGCATCAGTATTTACATCTGCATCATAATACATTTTCATTTTAAAACGTCTCCTATAAAAAAATATTCGATAAAATTTATCAATTAATAATATGCCTTTTAATATTATAAATAACTAACTAGTTTAAAATTAGATTATAACACACAAAATAATTGGATTATTTTTCTAAATAATATTTAATTTAATAGCCGCAAATATTAATTAAATAATATAATAATTCATAAAAGAAACATTGAAATGGTTAACTTTTTTTAAGATAATTTAAATATATAATAACTGTAATGTTATTTTTAGACATTACTATGGATCTATAGTGGAAATAATTAATATAAATCTAAAATTAGGAGACTTTTATGAAACATGGTGTTATCATGGTTGTTTCATTAATTTTAGTATTATGTTTAATGGGTGTTGTTTCAGCTAATGATGACATAGCCCTAAATTACGGCAATGCCCAATTAGAAATAAATGAAGGAGATATTCAAATGGAATCAATTGAAAATAATTTAGAATATGATTATTCTAATTTTAACGAAGAAATTGATTATAATTCCAATTGCAATATCAACAAAGATAATTTAGATGACGGAAATGACTTTGAATATCTGAGTTCAAGTGATTCGGATAATTTAGAAATTCCAAATAAATTAGAAATATTTAATTCAAATGATTTAAACAATCAAATAACCCTAAACAAATTTGATATAAGCAAATCAAATGATTTAAACAATCAAATAACCCTAAACAAATTTGATATAAGCAAATCAAATGATTTAAACAATTTATTTTTAAATTCAGAATATATTAAAATTAATGATGAAACCACTACAAATATTTTAAATAAAAATTCTTCTAATGGATATATAACTTATAATGATGCTAATCTTTTGAGTTTACCTTTAATTGAATTAGATTTAAACTACGAATCTATTATGGTTAATTTTGAAGAAGTAAACAGACTTGAAAATATACTATTTTCTGGTAATGCTGGTCTAAATACCGTTAATCTTTGGAACGAAACTTCTTTGATTAATGGACTTTCAAGTAACGATAAAAATGCTACTTTAATTAAAAGACCTCTTTTAACTGGATTTATAAGTAATAAAACAATTTATAATAATTATCCACAAAAAGATTTACCTCTTGAATATACCACAAATAATATATTAGGTGTTTCAAGGGACTTTGATGACGATGCATTTATTTGGTACAATCAAAATCCAGATGAAAAGGCGTTGATCACTGTTGATATGGTAAATAAGTCTACGGATGAAACTCTAGATTTAAGCCTTAATGAAGATTTAAATTCACCATACCAAATTGGTGTTGATGCAAGTTTAAAAGCTCTAGACTATTTCAAAAGTCAAGGTATTAATATTCAAAAAGGTTATCCATATCTATATGTTTTAACCTCTGCAGGTTATGTGAGAATCAATAATTCAAGTACTTATGAAGCCATAAATGGAATTTCAGATGTGTTTGGATTGGAATTGAACAAAAATATATTTGCTATACAAAATCCATTATGGAAGGATTTAGTATTTTATTATTTATGGGTAAACAGCACTAATATTGAAGATACACTGTCCTATGGTCTAAAATATGATATGAAGTTATCTCAATTAGTAGAATCTGATGAAGTAAAAAAACAAGGAGACTGTATTTTTTATATGCTAATCCCGCATGAAAAATATTATCCCGAACAGAATTATTATTTAACTGGTAAACATTTAGTTATTAATAACTTTTTAAATGAAACCAATGTTAATTCAACCAATAAGACAACCAACAGTACTAATTCAAGTATTGAAAAGAATGTAGATAATATTGTTAAAAATTCAGTGTCTTTTAAAGGGAATCCTTATAATTTACTTTATGCAATAGTTGCAATAGCAATTTTAGCCATATTATTTAGTGTTGTTCACAGAAAACGAGATTAAATTATATTTCACATTTTATGTGAAATATTCTTACTTTTTTTGAGTCTTTAAAATTTTATATATTTAAAATAATAAAAATTATAAATGATTTAAATGAATACGAATTTTTTACGATTTTTAACCGTGAATTTTATAACATCTTTAATTATAACATATGCAGCCTGTTTTACATTAGCAACGATAGGGCTTAATGATGTTTTAGTTATAGGAAATTTATTTGGATTATACTTTTTAGTAATATACGGGCAAAATATAGCTGTAGAAGAAGGATATATTGAAAATAATAAGGAAAGAGGAATATTTACTCTTTGTCATATAATTATATTTGATATAATCTTTATTATTCTAATGCCGATATTATTTAATTATAACCTCTTTTTGCCTGGAGATTACATAAATTTTGCATTTAATGGCTTTGAATTTAAATTTATGTTAAATTCATTCTTTTATATGTTTATTTTTGCCATTGTCATAATTATTTTTAATTATATACTGTATAAAGCAGAACTTATTAAATAGCATTTTCATGCTTTAAAAGAAATATTTTTTTATCCAAACCCGCAGCATAACCGGTTAATTTTCCGTTTGATGCGATGACTCTATGGCAAGGAATGATAATTGAAAGTGGATTGTGTCCAACTGCTCCCCCAATAGCCTGAGCAGACATTCGTTCAATGCCTCGTTTTTTTGCTATTTTTGATGCGATATCCTTGTATGTGGTGGTTTCACCATATGGAATCTCACAAAGAATTTTCCATACTTCACGCCTGAAGCTTGTGCCTTTAGGTGCTAAATCCAATTCATTAATTAAAGGTTTTTCACCATCAAAATATCTATCAAGCCAATCTTTCGTTTTGGATAGAATATCATCTTCTTTTTCAACAAGGTCTCCGGATATGTTATCTAAATAATATTTTTGTCCTTCAAACCATGCTCCGATTAGCTTTTCATTTTCACAAACAAGTAAAATATCTCCCAATGGGGAAATATAGTTTAATGTATTTATCATTTTAAAAAAAAATAAGAGAAATAGATGATTAGTAACCATCTACTAAAACTTTCAATTCACCGGTTACAATATCAATTATTAAACCATGTACAGGTACATCAGGAATTAATGGGTGGTTTTTGATTTTTTCTACAACATCTTTAACATTTTGTTCTTCAGATTCGAACCCGCCAATCCACTGAGCTAAATCATATTGAGCAATATCTTCTTCTTTAATGCCTCTTTGAAGCATTTTTTCTTTTAAAGCTTCAGCGTCAGCACCGGCCATACCACATTCAGTGTGACCAACAACCATCACTTCTTCAGCTCCAAGATTATATAATGCTGCGCCAATTGATCTTATTGCATCCTCACCGACAATTGAGTTACCGGCATTTCTAACGATTTTTGCATCTCCTCTTTTTAAACCTAATGCAGGTTCAAAAAAATCAATTAATCTACAATCCATACAGGTTAAAATAGCTAATTTTTTAGCTGCATGGTGTGACATTTCAGTGCCTTCAAAGTTTTCTACAAATTCCTTATTGTCTTTTAATACATTTTCCAAAATTGTCATTTTAAACTCCCCTTGCCATTGCGGTAAGACCAGTTCTTGAAATCTTTTTGATTCCATTAGTTTTTAATAAAGATATAAATGCATTATTCTTTTCAATATCTCCAGTTATTTCTACTATTAATGTTTCTTCAGTAACATCAACAATTTTTGCTCTGAAAATATTAACATATTGAATTATTTCAGCTCGTGCTTTTTCATTAGGAATATTAACCTTTATAAGACATAATTCCCTTTTAACTGCATTTTTAGTAATATCTTTAATCTTGATAACATCAACTAATTTATTTAGTTGCTTTGTAACTTGTTCTAATACAGCATCTTCGGCTTTAACAGTGATTATCATTCTTGCAAGACCATCAACTTCTGATTCGCCTACAGTAATACTGTCAATATTAAAATCTCTTCTTGTGAATAATCCAGAAACTTTTTGTAAAACTCCAGGTTTATTTTCTACTAGTGTACTTATAACATGATATTTAACATCCATTTAAATCACATCTTTTTCAAGTTTATATTCACCAATCATTTCATTGATACCTGCACCTGGAGGTAACATTGGAAGTGCTTCTTCTGAATCTACAACAATATCAATTAATACGGCTTCATTATCTTTAATTGCAGTTTTTAAGGCTTCTTTAGTTTCACCTGGTTTTTCAACACGCACTGCATTAACGCCGAAACTTTCTGCTAATTTAACAAAGTCCGGACTATCTTTAAATTCGGTTTGAGAATGTCTTCCATCATATAATAAACTTTGCCATTGATAAACCATTCCCAATGTCCTGTTTTCAAGTACAACTGCAATAACAGGCAAATCATAATCATGAACAGTAGCAAGTTCTTGACAAACCATTAAAAATCCGCCATCACCATTAACAGAAACAACTACATCTTCAGGACATGCGACTTTAGCTCCTATTGCTGAAGGAAATCCGAATCCCATGGTTCCAAGTCCGCCAGAAGATATGAATTTACGAGGTTTTTGAGTATTATAAAAATGAGCTGCCCACATCTGATTTTGACCAACATCTGTTGTCAATATGGAATCAGCGGTTAAAACCTCACTAATTTCTTTAATAACTGATTGAGGCTTAAGTGGAACATCATCATATGTTACTCTTGGCAATAAATTAATTTTTCTTTGTTTGATTTTATTTGTCCAGTCATTTACATCTTTATTAGGAGCATATCCTTTAAAACAATTAATTAATGATTTTAAAACGTTTTTAGCATCTCCAACAATTGGCAAATCCACACATACATTTTTACCAATTTCAGCCGGATCAATATCAATATGAATAACTTTACTATCCGGAACAAAGCTGTCTAATCTTCCTGTTGTTCTATCTGAAAATCTTATACCAATAGCTATTAATAAATCACTTTCATTAACAGAATCGTTGGAAACTTTTCTTCCATGCATTCCAAGCATACCCAATGACAAATCATCAGTTTCATCAAAAGCCCCTTTACCTAAAAGTGAAGTCATTACCGGCGCATTAATCAAATGTGCAAATTCATCCAATTCCTCACAGGCATTTGCTAATATAACCCCCGCACCAGAAAGTATTAAAGGTCTTTTAGATTGTTTAATTAATTCACTGGCCTTTTTAATTTGCCTAACATTGCCTTTTATCGTTGGATTATAACCTGGTGTTTGAATTAAATTTTCGGTAAATGAAGTAAGTTCACCCTCTTGCACTTCTTTTGGAACATCAATTAATACTGGCCCAGGTCTTCCACTAGCAGCTATATCAAAACTAGTTTTAATTATTGAAGGTAGTGAATTTGGATCTTTTGGTTGAAAACTATGCTTGACAATAGGCATAGTAATACCCATAATATCCGCTTCTTGAAATGCATCATTTCCAATTAAATGAGTTGGAACTTGTCCCGTTATAGCTACAATAGGAGAAGAATCCATAAAAGAAGTAGCAATACCCGTGACCAAGTTAGTTGCACCTGGTCCGGAAGTAGCCAAACACACACCCACCTTACCTGAAGCCCTTGCAAAACCGTCAGCTGCATGAGCCGCTGCTTGTTCGTGTCTAACTAAGATATGGTTGATGTCTGAATCATATAACATATCATAGAAAGGTATGGTTTGTCCTCCAGGATAACCGAATATCGTTTCTACTCCCATATTTTTAAGAGATTCAATTATTGCTTCTCCGCCTCTCATTTCTAAAACCTTTATTAAATCTTTTATTATAAATTAATTTATGTATAGTTGAGTATATATAATTATCTTAGTTGAATTATACATAAGTGATTTAAAAACTAGAAAGAGAAAATTAAATTTGAAATTTACAAAACTTTAAATATGGATTATAATAATATAATTAAATGTAGATTTAGGAGGTAAAAACTTCGATAGAAGTTCAGCCCCTCTAAGCTTCGTCTCCACAGGAGGCGACATTATTTCGGCATTGGGGTTCTCTAATCTTCAAATACTCTTTTTACAGTTATATTTTCTATTAAGTCAATATAATCATCATTTCCACGTTCAATACTTTGATAAACAGACCATGATATTACATCAGCTATTTGCAAACCTTTGTGATTAACGGAATCATCATGTTCAATAGTTATAGGACAGTTTTTAGGATTATTTAAACTTGGCATAAATAAATCATTGAACTCTTGACGATGTTTTTCCTTATTTTTTGATTTATCTATGATAATGAATGTTTTATTTATGATGGGTAATTTTTCTGCCAGTTTTGAAGCAACAATATTATATAATAAGTTGTTATTATAATCATAATTGATTTTGTATTTGTTTTTCTTGTCAAATACAATTGCAATAGCCTGATAATCAATTTTATTTAGGTTTTTGAGAATTTTCTTCTTAATGTGCGGTTTAGTTTCTGTTCCTTTTATTTCATTGGAATTACCCAATTCCTTTTTATTATTTCTTCTAACTTTATTTATTATCCTATCTAGTTTAACGTTATCATCTACAATTATAACCGCCATTATTAGATAATTAGAATCACTGCCCAAATCTCCTGATTCATCAATATAAATATAATCCATACTATATCATTTTTGTTTAATTATTAAAAAACTTTTTTTCAAAAATTTTTGATGTCTTTATTATAAATTCATTCCCTATATTTTCCAATATCTACCTTGACAATAATATCAATCAAATCAGTTTCATCTTCCTTTTTAAAATAAATAAACACCATTACGACACCCAGAACAATACTGTGAAAAAATAATTCATCCCATTTTAATTAAAAATTCACTTGATTATCACAAAGTCTATCATAATAAACACCATTTTCATGCATCATGTCTTCAAAAATATGATTTTCATCTTTAAAGAAATTAAATTCATCACAATATGGAGTATCAATAGAACGAAAAATCTGGTTTTAAAACTAAAATAAAACACAAATAATAATAAATCAAAAAATCAAAAAATTAATTAACACAGAACCATAATATAATTAAAATTAAAATAAAGTAAACACAAATAACTAACTTAGATTATTATGAAATACTCAAAATTCCTGTGCCATAGAATACCTGAAAGAAGCTTTTATTATAAGAATCACCAATTTCCAGTTTGTGCAAGATGTACAGGCTTTTATACAGGTTTAATAGTATTTTTAATATACAATTACTTCTATCCAATTAATTATACATTAAATATATTCATAATGTCAGTGATACTTCTTATTCCTGCAGGAGTCGATGGTTTTACCCAATTATTGGGTTTAAGGAAAAGCAATAACAATTTAAGATTCGTCACAGGAGTAATTGGTGGAATCGGTTTAATAATTCTTATGAAAATAGCTGTTAGAATCTTTTATAATTTAGTGGGTGCATATTTATGATCTGTCCGGAATGTGGGGAAGAAAACCCTCAAGGAAGTAAATTCTGTAGAAAATGCGGTGTCAATCTAGTTTATGAGGAGCCGAAAGTTGAAGAAGAACCTGCCAAAAAGGTTACAGTTGAAACTAATCAGGGGCCGGTTAGGCCAAGACCCCATACCACTTCATCCAATACGAATAATAACAATGATGGTATCAGTTGGAGTTGGTGCTGTATCTGTCTGGTCTTTATATTCATAATATTTGCAATCTTTGGTCATTGAATTATTTTAAATAATGATAAAGGATAGCTTTTTGTGCATGAAGTCTGTTTTCAGCTTCATCATAAATAACTGATTGAGGACCGTCAATAACATCAGCTGAAACTTCCTGACCTCTGATTGCAGGCAGACAATGCATAAAAATTGCATCATCATTTGCAATATCCATTAATTCTTTATTGACTTGATAAGGTTTAAGATCTTTAAGTCTTTTTGCTTTTTCAGCTTCATCACCCATACTTACCCAGACATCAGTATAAACAATATCCACATTATCAAGGGCAATATTAATATCACTTGAGATGGTTATTTCAGTATTGTTGTCTTTTGCAAAGTTTTTAGAAATTTTTAAAATATTTTCATCAGGTTCATAACCTTCAGGACAAGCTACAGACATGTCCATTCCTAAAAGAGGTGCAATCAATAAAAGGGAATTGCATACATTGTTTCCATCACCTACGAAACAAATTTTTTTACCTTTAAATGAACCAAAATGTTCTTTGATAGTTAACATATCCGCTAATGCTTGGCAAGGATGTTCTAAATTAGTTAATCCACTTATAACAGGCACATTAGAATATTTGGCTAGTTCAACAACATCTTCATGTTCAATAGCCCTAATCATTATTCCATCAACAAAGCGGCTTAATACCTTAGCGGTGTCTGAAATTGGTTCTCCCCTACCCATCTGTAAGTCATTGGATGATAGGAAAATTGCTCTTCCACCTAATTGATACATTCCAACATCAAAAGAAACTCTAGTACGGGTTGATGATTTTTGAAAAATCATTGCTAGAGTCTTACCTTCCAATGGCATATCTTCAATTTCGCCTGCTTTAATTTTAATAGCTAAATCAATAATATATGAAACATCCTCTTTAATATCACAAACAGATAATAAACTATCCATTATAATCCCTCTCAGAAAATAAAATATTTATTATTTATATATATTAAATTTTATGTTTGATTTTAAACTGTATATCACGAACAGTGGAAACTACTGGAACCAGCAGGTATAAGTAGATAAAGTTTTGTGGAGTATTAAAATCCAGGACAATTACAATCACAGTTAAAATCATCATAATTGTAAAAGTCCCATAAGTGTATTTTTTTTCTTCAATGGAAATTTCATTTGCCATAAATCCTCTTTTATTAGCATACCAATACATTATAACCATGAAAATTATTGTAAAGAAGATATTAAAACCGAATATTAGAGCCGATATGAGATAATTTGAAAATGTGCCTATTAATGATGTAGTGAATGGAATGAATGAAATTAAAATTAAAAAGAAAATATTTATCCATAAATAAGGTAAATTAAGGGTTTTGAGTTTGAAAAATTCATGATGATAAATCCAAATGGAACCCAGTAAAATAAAACTAATAATTGTAATTCCTATATTTGGGATTAAGGATTCAATAGCATATGAAAGGTCAGTGTCAGTTAATATATTAAAGTTAGGAAGTGCCAAACCGAAAATAAGCAAGGTCATTACCATTCCGAAAATACCGTCAGTAATGCCCATTAACCTTCCAGGGTCAATATCCAAATTCAATTGAACAGCCTTTGAAAAACGCTCATAAAAAGATAAAACCTTAAAAGCTTTATTAGCTCCTTTTAATTGTGAATCAACGGTAGTTTTACTATATTTTTTATTTAAATGGGCTTTTAATTTCTGAATCCTTTTATAAGTATTCTCATCAACATTATTTTTTATATTTTCAAGCTGATTATCAATTTCATACCTCATATGTAATAATTCTTCATATTTATCATAATCGTCCTTGTCCATTACTTCACCAGAAAATTTATTATTAGTAGTTAATTTATTTTTTAAATAATATATAATATAACATTTAAAACTATGAAATTACATATTTATATAATGGTAGGCGATTAAATGAAAAGTGATAATATTAAAAAAGGAATTCAACGGGCCCCGCACAGGTCTCTTTTAAGGGCCTGCGGTCTTGAAGATGATGATTTTAAAAAACCGTTCATTGGAATAGCTAACAGTTTTACTGAAATTGTTCCGGGACATATTCATCTTAGAGATTTAGTTGAATTTGTAAAAGAAGGAATTATAGCTGCTGGAGGAGTTCCTTTTGAATTTGATACAATGGCTGTTTGTGATGGAATCAGTATGAATCATGAAGGAATGAAATATTCCCTTCCTTCAAGAGAAATCATAGCTGCTACGGTTGAAAGTATGGCCAAAGGACATTCTTTCGACGGTCTGGTGCTGATTCCAAGCTGCGATAAAGTTGTTCCGGGTATGATTATGGGTGCATGCCGTGTAAATATTCCAAGTATTGTTGTTACAGGCGGACCAATGGCTGCAGGCAGTTATAATGGAAGAAATGCTGATTTAATTACTGTTTTTGAAGCGGTAGGTGAACATTCAGCAGGCAAAATATCTGAAAATGAAGTCTATGAAATGGAAAAATGTGCCTGTCCGGGACCTGGAAGCTGTTCAGGATTATTTACCGCAAATACAATGGCATGTATTACAGAAACATTAGGTTTATCCCTCCCATTATGTGCAACAACACATGCCGATACCGAAGAAAATAATCAAATGGCATATGAATCTGGAAAACAGATTATTGAACTTTTTGAAAAGGATATAAAGCCATCAGACATATTAACACAGGAATCCTTTAATAATGCCATTGCAATAGATATGGCCTTAGGCGGTTCATCAAATACTGCCCTGCACATTCCTGCGATTGCAAGTGAAGTTGAGGGTATTGATGTAGATTTAGAATTATTTGATAAAATCAGTCGTGAAGTACCCCACATAACATTAATATCACCTGCAGGTGAAGACACTATGATGGATTTACATTTAGCCGGAGGAATTCCCGCTGTTTTAAAAACATTAGAAGATAAGATTAACACTTCACAATTAACCGTTACCGGCAAAAGCATTGAAGAAAATCTTAAAGATGTTGAAAATAAAAACACTGATGTTATCCATCCATTGGATAATCCAGTTCATGCCGATGGTGGAATAGCTATTCTTAAAGGAAATATAGCGCCAAACGGAAGTGTGGTTAAAAAAGGTGCAGTTGCAGAAGAACTGATGTATCTTAAAGGACCTGCAAAAGTATTTCACTCCGAAGAGGAAGTTACAGAAGCCATATTTAACCATGAAATAGAGGAAAGGGACATTGTCGTCATTATTTATGAAGGTCCTAAAGGCGGTCCTGGAATGAGGGAAATGTTAAATTCCACGTCTGCCCTTGCGGGAATGGGCATTAAAGATGTTGGTCTCATTACCGACGGCAGATTTTCAGGAGGAACACGCGGCCCATGTATTGGACATGTATCACCTGAAGCAATGGCATCAGGACCTATTGCAGCTGTTCAAAATGGAGATATAATAGAAATTGATATTAAAAACAGATCCATTAATGTAGAGCTGACTGATGAAGAAATAGCTAAAAGATTAGAAAATGTTAAACATCCGAAAAAGGATATTGACGGTTGGTTAAGCATATATCAGAAATTGGTTCAATCTGCAGATAGTGGAGCTATTTTAAGGTAGTGTTTATAATGGAAATATTAAAATACTCAGAAATTGACTTGGTTGAAACAATTAAAAGATCAGAACAGGATGTAAATAATGTCCTAGATACTGTATCTGAAATTTTAAATAATGTTAAAAAGAATGGGGATGCGGCATTAAAATCATATACTGAGAAATTTGATGGGGTTTTAATTGATGATTTAAAGGTAACAGATGATGAAATAAAAGAAGCTTATGACAGTCTAGATGAAACATTATTAATTGCTTTAAAACAGGCCGCAGCAAACATCGAAAAATTCCACAAAAAACAAATCCCTGAAGACTGGGAAATGGAAGTAAATCCCGGAATTAAAGCCGGTCAGATTGTAAGGGCCATAAACTCAGCAGGCTGTTATATTCCCGGAGGAAGGGCAGCTTATCCTTCATCCATATTAATGACAGTGATTCCGGCTAAAATCGCAGGAGTTGATAAGGTAGTATGTGTAACGCCCCCACAAAAGGACGGGAAAATATTAGATGCTATTCTGGTTGCGGCAGATATTGCAGGCGCTGATGAAATCTATAAAGTAGGTGGAGCACAGGCTATTGCTGCACTGGCTTATGGAACAGAATCTGTGCCTAAAGTTGAAAAAATAGTTGGACCCGGAAATATTTTTGTAACGGCGGCTAAAAAACTGGTTTACGGACAGGTTGACATTGAGTTTCCTGCAGGCCCATCAGAAGTATTGATCCTTGCTGATGAAAGTGCAGAACCTGAATTTTTAGCAACAGATATTTTAGCGCAGGCAGAACATGACCCTAATGCATCATGCTTTTTAGTAACAGATTCACGAGATTTAGCTGAAAAGACTAATGAATTTGTTTTAAAATTAACTGAAATCGCCCCTAGACGTGAAATAATAGAAGAATCATTATCTAAAAGTGGAAAAATTATTATCACTGACACTTTTGATGAAGCTGTTTATGTAACAAATGAATATGCTCCGGAACATTTAATCATAACCACAAAAGATGATGATAAAACACTTAGTAAGATTAAAAATGCAGGATCAATATTTTTAGGTGCATATTCTCCAGTAGCAGCAGGAGATTATGGATCTGGAACAAATCACGTTTTACCAACAGGCGGCGGGGCTAAAATGTATTCTGGCCTTTCAACTGAAAGCTTTATTAAAAAACCTACAGTTCAAAGAATTACAAAAGAAGGTTTGGCTGAACTTGCAAAGACTTCAGTTCCAATAGCAGAATATGAAGGATTTTTCGCTCATTCAAATTCATTTAAAAGAAGATTAGAAAAATAATCTTCGACTTTTACTTTTTTTAAAAATATAGTTAAATAAACTTTAGGTAGAATTAATTAAAAAAATAGAAAAAAGTGATGAAATCACTTTAAATATTTACTGATGCCGGTAAATTATGTGAATTTCCATAATTCAATAGAATATTTACACAGATATCCAACATCCTTGCTGGTGAAATATCCGGAACACCTCCAGTATAAATACCAACATAATTTGGAATAGCATTATTGCTTTCGGTCCATGATGAGAATCTGTTACACATATCTACATAATTTGCACGTTTAATGGATTGTGAACTATCACTGCCACTAGGGTTAGAAGCATATGAATAATCTTTAACAGATATTGTTGCATCAGGATGACCGCTATCAATTTGACCAATAGATTTAGATAAAATATACAAACATTGTGCTTTTGACAATGAAAGTGATTTGAAATTTACCGGGAAATTACCATTAGCATTTTTGACAGCTTGAGCAAGAGCTGGAGCTTCACTTACAGGAAAACTGCTTAAGGAAACAGGTTTAGAACTTGAAACATTAGCTTGCGGTTGGGCATTGGAATTTGTATTGGTATTATGTGAATTGCCATTGAACAGTCCTGTTCCGAAAGCTACAAAAACAATAGCTAAAATAACAATGGCTGCAACCAAAACACCGATAATAATCTTTTTGGTTTTCTCATCCCCACCAGATTGAGTATTATCAACTTTATTAGGCACTGAAGTTCCATTTTTATTCTTTTTAATTTCACTTCCACAATGCTTACAAAATTTTGAACCATCCTTTATTTCCTTTCCACATTTAGGACAAAACATAAAATACCTCTTGATAATAATAACTTAAAAAAAATATAAAATGTGAAATTTTATTTCACATTTCCCATTATTTGACCAGAATATGCATCAACTTTAACTTTATGAGTACCTGATGAATCTTTATATGAAACAATAAAGAAATCGGAACTAGGATCAACTTTAGTAACTTTAGCACTAGGATATTTTGCTAAAACTGCCTTTTTAGCATCTTCTGTAGTTATTTTTTGTTTTTGGTTATTATCCGCATGTCCATTATTGCTTCCGGAGGAAGGACTGCTTCCAGAGGAAGGGCTGTTTCCTGATGAAGAGGAAACTGAACTAGTAGGATTGGAGTTAGCATTTGCATCAGGAGCAATAGATGGAGCTGGAGAATTTCCACCACCAGAGTCTCCACCAGCAGAATTACCATTATTAGAACTCATTGAGTTAACAACATTAGATACATTTTGATTATCTAAAAGTGAAGTATTTTGCTGATTATTAACACCATTATTTGAAGGCGTATTCTGTGCAAATTCATTTGCAGTATATTGAGATAATTGATTATTATCTGCAGCAATATTATAATCATTAATAGTATTATTAATGTTGGTTTCAAAAATTGCTGTGTTAAATTCTTTTGTATTTATTTTGGCAAGTATTGGCACGATTAAATAGAAATCACGATGGAATTCTAAATGAGGTGGAGGTGAAATAACTGGAATAACAGGATTTGGTTTAGCACTTTTTTGATGGTTTGAGAAAACAACAGTATTAGCCATGTCTGAAACTAAACCCTGATCTTTGGCTCCAATTGCAATTGCTTCACCACCATTAGTGACTAAAACATTAGTGTCATCACCTTGCACAAATGCAACTGATTGAGGTGGCTGATTTTTCAAAGAAATAACAGAGACCCCAGATTTACCTTTTAAATAATTAACCATTGAATCATTATTCTTAAATGTGTGGATGGTAATACCATATTTACTGTCAGCATAACCATCAGCAGTTTTTACAAAATTTGAGTCAGCAGGAACGCTAACCTTAATTCCATCAAAATCCGTTTGTTTCATAGCTCCGTTGTTCAACATAGTAGCGCCCACAACACCTGCGGCTATAATTCCAACGATGGCTATGAGAAATATAACATGAGAATTGAGCTTCATGACAAATAAATCCCCCTAAAATATATATAATTTAAACACAATTATGATTTTTATATTTAATGATATATAAAATTTTATTAATCCTTTTCATAACTTTTAAATCAAATAAAATTAAATATATTATCAAGGATATGTTATTAAATTGATAATAAATAGGAGATTAAATAAAATGGTTGAATGTCCTAATTGCGGTAAAGAAGCAGATTCAAAGTTTTGCCCAAATTGCGGTGAAAAACTAGAAATAGAAACTGTTTGTCCCCACTGTAATGAAGAGATAGAAGAAGATACTAAATTCTGTCCCGAATGCGGGGGAAAAATTGAAGAAAAAATCAAAACAAAAAAGACAAGCAATAGCAAAGATAAAAAATATTGTCCAAACTGCAGTGAAGAATTAGATGAAGAAGAAGCAGTATTCTGTTCTAACTGCGGACAAAAAATAGAAAGCGATGAAAATTCAGATAATAATGGAATTATTGAAAGCATAGACTTTAAAAGACTGATTATTGCATCAGCATTAGGTTTCATAATCACTTTTGTACTTGGAATAATATTTGCATATATTGCCGGTTTAACAGGACAAAAATCTCTTGGCTATCCTATTGCTTTAATAATAGCAGTAATTTTAGGTGTTGGATTCTTTGCATCATTTTTCAAAGACATATTAAATTCCGGACTTACAGGAATCATTATCGGTTTTTTATTCGGACTTCTTGCCAACACATGCATAGGAATTACAACAGGTTTTCAATTTAGCTATGAAATCTTTTCAGGATATGAAATCCTAATATTTACTGTTTTAGGACTAATAATGGCATTTATATCAAATAAACTCTTAAGAAACATTATTTTAAAATATATCGACTTGGATAACTTATTTTAAATTTATTTTCTTATCTCTTTTTTTTACAAATTAAATTTTAACATGAAAAAATTATAAAATTAACATAGTTTTATTAAAGATTAAATATAAATTTAAATACATATTGAAAATTTATTTTTATAACCTGAGGTGAATTAATTGCAAGGTTTATTAAATGATTGGAGAAGAACTAATTACGCTAAAGATACAACTCCAGAAATCGCTGGAGAAGATGTTACAATCATGGGATGGGTTCATGAAATCCGTGATTTAGGCGGAATCATATTTGTAATCATCCGTGATGTAACAGGTAGAGTACAAATTACAGCACCTTCCAAAAAAGTAGATGCTGAAATATTAGAAGAGTTAAGGGCTTTTAGAAAAGAATCCGTTGTGGCTATTAAAGGTACTGTTCAGGAAGCAGGAAAAGCACCAAACGGTGTTGAAATTATTCCTAAAGAAATTAAAATGTTAAGCTTATCTAACCAGCCTTTACCAATGGATCCAACAGAAAAAGTAAAAGCTGAAATTGATACCAGACTCGATTCAAGATTCTTAGATTTAAGAAAAGAAAACGTTTCTGCAATCTTTAAAATCAAAGGCCAAATGTTCCACACAATAAGAGATTTCTTTTATGAAAATGGATTTTATGAAATTAACACTCCTAAACTTGTAGCTTCAGCTACCGAAGGTGGAACTGAATTATTCCCTATTACTTACTTTGAAAAAGAAGCATTCCTTGGTCAATCCCCTCAATTATATAAACAGATGATGATGGGCAGTGGAATGGATAAAGTATTTGAAATCGGCCAAATTTTCAGAGCAGAAGAGCATGATACTTTAAGACACTTAAACGAAGCTGTTTCCATTGATGCAGAAGCTTCATTTATGGATGATGAAGATGTAATGAAAATATTAAATGACATGCTTGTAAATGTCATTACAGACATTAACGAAAACTGTGCTAACGAATTGGAAATTCTAGACCACACATTACCTGAAGTTGATGGAGATTTCCCGCACGTTACTTATGATGAAGCAGTTGATATCATTAATTCTAAAGGCGTTGAAATGGACTGGGGAGAAGACTTATCCCGTGCTGCTGAAAAGGCATTGGGCGACACAATGGGAGGATTCTACTTCTTAACCAAATGGCCTTCTGCAATCAAGCCGTTCTATGTAATGCCATTTGAAGATGATGAAAAATATGCTCATGCATTCGATTTAATGTACAATAATTTAGAATTGTCTTCCGGTGCTACTCGTGTCCATCAATATGATTTACTCGTAAAACAAATTGAAGAAAGAGATTTGAATCCTGATGGATTTGGAAGTTATTTAAAAGCATTCGAATACGGTATGCCTCCGCATGCCGGTTGGGGAGTAGGTGCTGACAGATTAACCATGGTACTTACCGGTTCTGAAAACATCCGTGAATGTGTACTCTTCCCAAGAGACAGACACAGATTAACCCCATAGATAAAATGGAATATGATATAGCTATTATAGGTGGCGGTCCTGCTGGAATAATTGCAGCTATTGCATCCGGCAAGACTTCCAATGTAATATTGCTTGAAAAAAACTCCTCATTAGGTAAAAAGCTGCTTTTAACCGGAGGGGGAAGATGCAATATTACAAACAACAAACCACCGAAACAGCTATTATCTTTTTATGATAAGAAAAACTTTTTAAAACACTCTTTTTTTGCATTTACCAATGAAGATTTATATTCGCTTTTTGATTTTGACTTTATAGAAGAGGACAATAATCGAATTTTTCCAGAAAGCGAAAAGTCAGTTGATGTTTTAAACGGCTTAAAAAAACATTTGGATAATGTTGAGATACGTTTAAATTATGAAGTAACTGAAATTAATGACAGCTTCACTATAAACAATGAAATAAAAGCTAAAAAAGTTATAATAGCAACTGGTGGAGTTACATATCCTCAAACCGGTTGCAGTATTGATAACTATTCATTAGTAAAAGAACCCTTGACCAAGATAAAATATGGACTTTCACCATTAATAACAAAAGAAGATTTAAGTAAAATCGCAGGCATTACACTAAATAACGTTGAATGCAGTTATAAAAAATCAAAAGTTATTGGAAATGTGTTGATTAGCCATGTCGGTTTAACCGGTCCGGGAATAATTGATTTAAGTTCAATGATTTCTAAAAAAATCGATTATGATATTTCACAAAATGACGGCAATTTGAGCTGTGAAATAAATATTGATTTAATACCCGATATTTCACGTGAAGAGCTGAAAAAGAAATTTGATGAGGACTTTCAGATAAAGGGAAAAACTCAAATAAAAAACTACTTAAAAAACTTTTTAACGAATAATTTTATTGAATACTTTTTAAATAGAGTGAATATTGTACAAGACACTCAATTAAGCAGAATTAATAAAAAAAGTAAAAATCGTTTAATTGAAAATCTCAAAAGATTTACATTTGAAATCGTTGACTTCAACAGGAATCTGGCAAAAGTAACAATCGGCGGAATTGACACTAAAAACATTAATCCAAAAACAATGGAATCTAAAATAACACCAAACCTGTATTTTGCAGGTGAAATTCTTGATTTGGATGGTCCGACAGGAGGATATAATTTAAAGATAGCTTTTTCAACCGGTTACTTAGCAGGTATTTCTGCAAATGCAAATAGCAACAGTTCATGATGTTAATGATATGAAAAATGAATATTAATCCTTAATTTTTAATAAAAACAATATTTTAAAGATATTGGAATTTTTTTGAAAATGAATAAAAATCACTCAAATACTAAAATATTTTAACTATTTTTTTACATATAACTATAATATGACAGACCAAATGTTTATGGGTGCATCAACTAAACAAGGTTATGATATTGCTACCAAAAGTAGGGAGATTATACGTGGCCTTATAGGTGATGACATTAAAGATTTGAAACCTGCTGAAAAAGACATTGTTGAGCGTATTGTTCATTCAACAGCAGATCCTGAATATGCTAAACTTGTTCATATAAGTGATGATTTTGTTGATGTTGCAATGAAATCTTTAAGAAATAATGAAACAATTTTAACCGATATTAACATGGTAAAATATGGAATTACCCGTTATGACGGTGAAGTGGAATGTTATATTAAAAATGAAGAAGTTAAAAAAATAGCTAAGGATCATCAAATTACAAGAGCTGCTGCCGCCATCAGGTATGCAAGCCAAAATGATTTTGAGGGAATTGTTGTTTCTGGAAATGCACCAACAGCTGTTTTTGAAGCTATGGATTTATACCAAAAAGGTGAAATGAATCTTAAAGCAATAGTGGGAGTTCCAGTTGGTTTTGTTGGAGCTGCTGATTCAAAAGAAGCTTTAAGAAATTCAAATATCCCTAATGTTATTACTGAAGGTCCTAAAGGTGGAACACCTATAGCAGTTGCTTGTGTAAACTCATTAATCCAACATTTATAAGTGATAAAATGACTGAAGAATTGTTTAATGAATCAAAAAAATACTTCCCAGGAGGGGTTAATTCACCAGTACGTGCATTTAAGCCTTATCCGTTTTTTGTTGAAAGTGCAGGAGGATGTAAAATAACTGACAGTGAAGGAAATACCTACATTGACCACTGTCTTGCTTATGGGCCATTGATACTTGGACATGCTAATCCTAAAGTTGTCCGTGAAGTTTCCAATCAATTGAGTATTGGTTCAGCCTATGGGGCTCCTACTGAAAATGAAATCAGACTTGCCCGTGAAGTTGTTGATAGAATACCTTCTGCCGAAATGGTAAGATTTTGTAATAGTGGAACTGAAGCTACAATGAGCGCCATTAGATTAGCCCGCGGTTTTACCGGTCGTGACAAAATCATTAAATTTGAAGGAGCATATCACGGGGCTCACGATTATGTTTTAGTTAAAGGCGGTTCAGGTGCAGCATGCTTGCCTGATTCAGCAGGCATTCCAACAGACACAACAAGAAACACATTATCTGTTCCATTTAATGATGAAGAAGCTTTAACAGAGTTAATTGAAAAAGAAGGAGAAAATATTGCCTGTTTGATTATGGAAATAGTGATGGGTAATGTTGGATGTATTGAACCGAAACCTGGATTTTTAGAGTTTGTACGTAAAATAACTGAAGAAAACAATATAATCTTAATATTTGATGAAGTTATCACTGGTTTTAGAGTTTCCAGAGGTGGAGCTCAAGAGTATTATGGAGTTACTCCTGATTTAACAACATTAGGTAAAATTGTTGGTGGAGGACTTCCAATGGGAGCATTTTGTGGAAAAAGAGAAATAATGGAATTAATAGCTCCTCAAGGACCAGTTTATCAGGCAGGAACATTTAGTGGTAACCCAATTTCTGTCCAGGCAGGATTATCTACATTATCCCAGTTAGATGATAAATTTTATAAAGATTTAGAGAGAAAAGGTAATTTCCTTAGAGGAAATATTGAATCAATAATTGATGACGAACAATATAACATTCAGTGTGTAGGACTCGCATCAATGTTTCAGATTTATTTAAATCCTGCTGAAGTATATAATTATGCTGATGCTAAAAAATCAGATACTGAAAGCTTTTTAAAGTACTTTAGAGCACTTCTAAAAGAAGGCGTATTTATACCGCCTAGCCAATTTGAATGTAACTTTATATCAAGTGCTCATGGTATGTCAGACTTACAAGACACATCTGATGCAATTGAAATTGCTTTGGCTGTAGCTTTAAACAATAAAACAAAGATTTAAAGGTGTGAAAATGACGGATTACAAAGAAATTGCATCCTATATCATTATACTTGCAGTTGTATTAATTGTAGCACAACATTTGAATGTTGTTGTTTCAGGAAGTATGGAGCCGGCATTTTATAGAGGAGATATTGTAGCTGTTCAAAAAGCTGATTTACTTGGAATCCAGGAATTTAATCCTAAAGATGTGCAAGTAGGAGATATTGTAGTTTACAATGCAAAATGGTTTAACCAACCGGTAATTCATAGAATTATTGACAGCAAAGAAATAAATGGAACAACGGTGTATGAGATAAAAGGAGACAATAATAACCGATCGGATCCCTATTATGTAACAGCTGACCAAATTCAAGCTAGAGTCCTTAAATGGGGAGATAATCCAGTTGTAATACCGAAAGTCGGTTATCTATCACTATGGCTAAGAGGATTATAATTATTATAAAGGTGAATTAATGTATTTTGAAATTGAAAAACAAGCAATAGACGCTTTAAATAAAGCATTAGACCAATACGATGAAGATATAGACAGGAACTTTCGTTTAGATTTCCCACCAGACCCAAAATTAGGAGATTTAGCTAGTACAATAGCTTTTGCACTTACAAAAAAATTAAAAACTTCACCTAATCTTGTTGCTGAAGATTTAGTCTCTAAAATAGAAGTTCCAGATATTTTTGAAAAGGTTCAAAACTTCGGCCCTTATGTAAATTTCTTTATTGATTATTCAAAATTTTCCAAATTATTGCTTGAAAAAGTTGATGAAGATTACGGAAAACTAGAAAAAAGAGATGAAAAAATTATTTTAGAACATACTTCTGCAAATCCAAATGGACCTCTGCATATCGGACATGTTCGTAACTCCATTTTTGGAGATTCACTTGCAAGATTACTAAAAACAGCTGGTCGTGAAGTTGAAACCCAATATTATGTAAATGATATGGGTCGCCAAATTGCCATTATAGTTTATGGTATAAAAGAAATGGGCTTAAAAATTGAAGACCAAAAAGGAGATAAGATTGATGAAAAAATCGGCAAATTATATTTCCTTGCAAATAAAGAAGTTGAAGAAAACGAAAGTGCTGATGAAAAAGTAAGTGAACTTATTCAAAAATATGAAGAAGGCAACGACGAAGAGCTGAATAAAACATTTGAAAATGTAGTTGAAAGCTGTGTTTCAGGAATCAGAGAAACCCTCAAGAGAATGCATATTATTCATGACAAATTCGTATGGGAAGGACAGTTCATTAGAAATGGAGATGTAGATGAACTTGTTAATTACTTTGAAAAGGAAGGATTTGTATCTCATGAAGATGTTGACTACATTGATTTGAAATTCTATAACATAGAAAAAGAATTTGTTTTAAGAAGATCAAACGGCACATCTCTTTACTCAACAAGAGACTTGGCATATCACAGATATAAGGCAAGTCTTGGAGATTTGGTTTTAGATATTTTAGGTTCAGACCATAAATTATCTGCAGAACAGATTAAGGTAATCTTTGAAGAAATTCTTAAAGAAAAAGCTCCTGAAGTAATATTTTATGAATTTATCACATTGCCTGAAGGATCAATGTCAACCAGAAAAGGCAAATTCATATCAGTTGATGATTTGATTGATGAAGCCATTTTAAGAGCAAGTGATGAAATTAAATCCAGAAACCCTGATTTGTCAGATGAAGAAATCGAACCGATGGCTGAAAAAATTGGAATTGGTGCTATAAGATTCTTTATAGCAAAATTATCTCCCGAAAAACATTTAACATTTAAATGGGACGAAGCATTAAGCTTTGAAAGAGGATGTGCTTCAATACAATACGCACATGCAAGAGCCTGCAAATTATTGAATAAATCTGGTAAAAACATTTCTTCACTTAAAATCGATGAAAACTGGACTCCAAATGAAGCTGAAAAGGATTTAGTAAGATTAATAGCTAAATTCCCACAAGTCATAGAAGACTGTGCCGATAAGAAAAGAGTTCACAACATCACACAATACTGTCAAGATTTAGCTGGATCATTCAATAAGTTCTATAAATCAGAACAGGTCATTGGATCAGATGTTGAAGATACTAGATTAATTTTAGTTGACAGAGCAAAAACAACTATTAAAAATGCTTTAGATATTTTAGGAGTGCCTGCTCCTGAAAAAATGTAGATGAGTTTATAACTCGTCTAAAATTTCTTTTTTTGTAATATTTATTTTTACC
>CACXWH010000003.1 GCA_902771225.1 uncultured Methanobrevibacter sp.
TTTGAATGCTCATGGGATGTTACTTCAGATTCTATTGCAGCATATGTTGCACATATTTTTAATGCGAACCTTTTTATAGTAACAAATGTAAATGGTATATATACCCAAGAACCGAAAGAGCCTGGTTCAACATTCATAAGTAAAATCGATGCAACAAAATTACTAACTTTTCAAGAGTCATCGATTGATGTAATGTTACCTTCTCTTTTATTGAAGTTTGGGACTAATTGTTATGTTGTGAATGGAAAGTTCCCTGATAGGGTTTTATCTCTTATAGATGATAATATAAATGATTATAACTTTGATTACACACAAATAACAGGTGATTGAAAATGAAAACTGTTGAATGTATTTCATGTAAACAAGAAATTCCATTAACTGGTCCATTTGTTGAATTCGAATGTCCGGAATGTGGAGCAAAAATTGCAAGATGTGAAAAATGTCGTACCTTTGGTCACGCTTACAAATGTGAATGCGGATTTGAAGGTCCTTAGATTAATGGAGGAATTATAATGGCTGAAGTATTAGCAACTATGAAAATCATGCCTGAAAGTCCTGAAGTGGACTTAGAAGCATTAAAAGTAGCTATTGAGGAAGGAATGCCTGAAGATGCAGAATTCCAAAATATATCTGAAGAACCAATTGCATTTGGTTTAGTAGCTTTAATTTTAAACTTCACTATTGAAGATGGTGAAGGTGGAACTGAATCTACCGAAGAATTCATCTCCGGTTTAGATGATGTGGCCAGTATTGAAATTACTGGTGTTGGAAGATTAATGTAATTAATCAAACTTTTTAAATATGTGTTTGAGTTATTTCATAAAATAACTCTTATTTTTTCTATTTTTTAATATAAGATAATATTTACTTTAAATTCTTTTTTTGTTCACTAAAAAAATAAAAAATTGGAATAAAGATTATTCCAAAATTTTAAGTGTGTCCACCATATCTAATTTTTTGATTTTATATGCGAAGAATAGGTTTATGCCTATAGATACCACTAAGATTATTATGAATGTGCACGCTAGGCTTATAAAAGACAATGAGGGTATTATAAAGAATTTTTTACTCGATGACTTCCATATTATATTTAAAATATAAAAACCTAAAGGAATTCCCAACAAACCACCAATTATTATAAAAACCATGCTTTGTGTTAATAATAACTTTGTTAATGTACGAGTTTTAAAACCTAAAACCTTTAGCGTTCCAATATCGCGTTTCATTTCCAAAAAGCTTAGTAAACCTAAATTATAAAGAACAATTACTGCTAAAAAGATTGCAAAGAAAATCAATGCATAAATTTCCATCCATATCGGTTTGTAAAGTTCCCACCAACTATCAATCATATCGTCACGATGAATCGTTGATTGAATTCCATCATACTTCTTGTCAACATGGTTTGAGCTTATAATGCTTGTTGGGGTGTAATTTAGACCCAATTCATCTAATTTATTTTTAGACATGATAAGTCCTTGGGAAGTCGGATCTCCATGGATTCTATCAATTTTTAATTCAACCCATTTGTCGGAATTCTTAATATGCCAGTTAACAGTATCTCCAACACCAACATGTAACAAATCAGCCATTTTTTGTGAAATTGAAACTTCATTATCTTTTATTTCTATTCTATTCTGATTTATGTCCGTTGGAGTAATTAAGTCTGTTTCATTCAAAACGAGCAGCGAACCAGCTTCTTTCTCAGAATTTGCTTCTATTTCAATAGCGGATTCCATTATTTTTTCTCCATTAACACTTTCGGTCGCATTATCGATTTGCGATGAATTTGCATCAATGTCAATTATCAATTTTGATTCATAATGATTAATTTCATTAAACTGCCAATTTTCAGCATTATTTAATCCGTCATTCAATCCAAATGCAGAAATTAAAATGACAGTACAACCTAATACTCCTAAAATTGTTATTATTGCTCTGAAGTTGTTTCTTTTAACATCCCTATAATTCCAACGCAAATTAAAGGATAAATGGTGCCAAAATTTAAATTTTTCAATGAAAGAAGAAGTTGTAGCTTTAGGTGCCTTTGGCCTTATCATGGTTGAGGGATGTTCATTTACAATACTTCTAATTGAAAAATATGATACTATAACTGACAGCAAAACCATTATTATTACCACATATGCAAAATTCATGGTGTTTACCGGTGTTAGGTAAGGTAATTTAAATACATTCGTCAGTGAGGCGTACGATATGTTATGTATGAATATTGGGCCTAAAATTAAACCCATCAACGACCCAGCTAATACTAATAAGAATCCATATGATATATAATGTACCATTATAGTACGATTTTTAAATCCATTAGCTTTAAGAATACCAATTTGAGTTCTTTGATGTGAGATAATCCGTTTCATTGATGTAACGAGCATTAAAAATGAAACAAAAATAAAGACAAATGGAAGAATTTTTGCTATCATTTCATATTGATTAATCAGGTGTTGAAATTCACTCACACTTATATGCTCGCCTCTTGGTACAAATGAATTATAATTATCCTTTAAGTTATCCGATAATAAACTAGAATAATCTTTAGCATTTCCATCATATTTAACATTTAAAACATTATATTGGATATTGTCACTTGGAAATGCTTTATAAGACATATAAGCATAACCATAGTCTGAATAGTTTGGTTTTATTGCATAGTATGGTAGGTTATAGACATATTCTGGGGAATACCCAATTCCTTTGATTTCTTTTTCAAGCTCCATCCCATTAAACTTAAAAGTAATATTATCTCCTATTTTTAGATTTTTGGCATCAGCAAAACTTTTATCGATCCATACTCCATTTGTATCATTTAGATTTAATTCTTCACCTTCTATTAAATAGAACTTGGATATTGTATTGTTTTCTATAAAATGCAGTTTAATTTCTGGATCATTGGAGTACTTTCCCCATGAAGTAACTACTAATTGTCGTTCACTATCAGTTGTCTGACTTAAATTATTTACTTTTTCTACGAGGCTGTTATCCACATTTGTTGAATAAATCCATCCGTCTGCTAGATTACTATCTGAATAATAATTGTTAATATTGGATTCAAGACAAAGTGCCTCTCCACTAATGCCTGTAAATATGAATACTCCTATAAATGCCATTAATAAAACTGAAATGAATTGGATTTTATAATCAGAAATATCTCTTAACATCTTTTTATAAAGCATTAAATCACCATTTCAATAATAACCATAAAAATTACCATTCTAAATCCGTAATTTTCATTGGAAATTCATTTATTACTATACTTTCCACCTGGCCATTTTTAATTCTAATAACTTTATCTGCTGCGTTTGCCAACAATGCATTGTGAGTTACAATAATGATTGTAGTATTTTGATTATTACTTAAATCTTGGAGAAGATTTAATATTAAAACACCAGTATTCGAGTCAAGAGCTCATGTCGGTTCATCACATAAAAGCATTGTGGGTTGTTTAGAAATTGCTCTTGCAATGGATACTCTTTGTTGTTCTCCGCCGGATAGCTGAGCCGGAAAATTATTTGCATGTTCTTTAAGACCAACAGAGTCTAATATATCTAAACCATCAATTTTTACATTAACAACATCTTCCATGAGGTTAATATTTTCTTCAGCTGTTAAATTAGGGATTAAATTATAAAACTGAAAAATAAAACCGACGTTTTTGGCTCTGTATTCAGTAAGTTGATTATCATTAAAAGACTCTATATGTTTGCCATCAACAATAATTTCACCGGAACTTACGGAATCAAGACCTCCCAAAAGATTTAAAAGTGTTGATTTACCCGCACCTGATGGACCAAGTATAACAACAAATTCTCCGCGATTAATAGAAAAATTTACATTATCTAAAGCTTTTAATACATGTTCTCCAGATTTATAAATTTTTTCAACGTTTTTAAATTCAATTATAGTGCTCATATAAATTACCTTTTTTTTAAACTTTAAATTATTTTATTCAGTTTTTTTAAATCATTCCAGTAATGTTTTTAGATTATAAGTTTTCCTCCTTAAAAATACTGTTTAAATTGGATGTCATGTCTGAGTGAATAATATTTAATAAAATTGATGTTAAAATGTCATTAAAATCTTTAATCATTTTATCAGAATATTTATTTGAATTTACAAACATTATGCTATATTTATCATCTTTTTGAAAGATTTGTACAACAAGATTGGCCATTAAATCATCTATATTGCCTACCAAATCATTAACAATATCGTCAACAATCTCTGAAGATAAAATTTCACTATTTTTTTCTTTAATACCATCATAATTAACCCAATTAGGTACATATTGGAATATAATTGCTGTATCAAGAGGATATTTCTGATAAAGTAATAAAAGAGGATAAAAACTGTATTTTATTGCTCCATAAATAAGATTAGATGAATGTTCCATAAATGAGTCTATACTCTGATTCTCACAATTAATTAATAATGGTACGACATTTGCATATAATCCTATGGACTTATAGTCATTAAATCTGCCCCGTCCACTTTCGACCATTGAAAATAGAACTTTATCTCCCTTAACAAATTTAGATAATGTATAAGCAAAAACACTTGTGAAAAATACATTTTCACTAATTCCTGAATCATCTAAAAATGATTTTAACTCCTCAGGATTAATTTCTAAATCATATGTATTCATGCTGTACCCTTCGGACTGATTATCTCCAATAAGCTCTCCGACATCTTCAATATCACTAAGCATAGAATCAAAGAAATTGCCTGCTTCAATAAACTTATCCGTATTTTTAACTTGTTGATTAAAAGCAGACATTCTTAAAAAGGAATCATCAATATCAACTACACCCCCATCAAGAAGAATCTGAAAATCGTGTTTAAAGACATTTGAAGATAATGCATCAAAAATAAGATGATGGAATTTGCCTATCAGTAAATAAGAATCATCTAATTCCCAAATTTTGAACATTGATAAATAATTATATAAATCCAAACTTTCAGCGATAAACTCTTTAACACTGTCATTATTAAATTCTAATTCAACAGTAATAGGGGGTGCCGATTCTTTTATTAGATATGGATATTCTCCCTTAAACAACCTTAAGATAATGCGAATCATATCGTAAAGACTTTTAATATTCCATCCTTTATCTCGAAGCAAATCCACAATTGATGTATCTTCAAAATTGTTGCCCGAACCTAACTCTTTTAATAAATTCACATTTTCATTAATTCTAGCAAATAGGTTTTTATTATCTGAAGTGTCGTAATGATGGCTTAAATGCATGTTTAAAATGGGATGTGCTTTTAGTATTTCATCCAATGCTGCAAGTATCTTTTCGAGACCATAACGTTTAGGAATACTTAAATAAGCTGGAATTTGATAAAAATTAAAGTTATCATTAACTATAATGTCTGCAAATAGACTAACTTGTGCCTCATTCAAAGGACAACCGCCATCCACAGAATAAATATCCAAGTCCAAAGAAGCATCATCAATATTGTTTGCAATGGCTAATGGGGTGCGCAAACTTAAAATGTCGGAGGTTGTAATGTCATATTTTTCAAGATGGGACAGTAATTTAATAGCAATTAAAGAATCTCCTCCTAAACGGACAAAATCATCATAAATGCTAACTTTTTCCACATTAAATATTTTTTCAAAGGCTTCCACAATAGCACTTTCTTTTTCATTCCTTGGAGCAACATATTTCACATGCAAAATACTTCTGTCAACTTCGGGTAAATTGGATTTATCGATTTTACCATTAACTGTTAAATGAATATGGTCCAATTTGATTACAAATGAGGGCACCATATAATCAGGTTTATATTTAGCCACATAATTGCATATGAGTTCTCTAAGGTCATTATTATCGATATCTTGAGAAAGTGTAACATAAGCTACTATTTCGTTGTTTCCTTTATTATCAATGGTCTGGACAGTAACGTTTTCCACATAATCAATGTTTCTTATTATTGATTCAATCTCTGTGAGTTCAACACGATTTCCCCGGATTTTAACCTGACTATCACGACGTCCAATAATGCCAAATGATCCATCAGGCAATATCCTTACAAAATCTCCTGTAGGATACATTATACTATAATTTTCCTCGTTATCGAATGGATTTTTCACAAAGGATAAATCTGTTTCTTTTTGGCGGTTTAAATAACCGTCAGCTACTTGATTACCTGCAATACATAATTCACCTACAGCACCAATTGGCACACGTCTTTTCTCATCATCTAAAACATACGCCTTAATGTTGTTGAATAAATAACCGATGGATGACGAATCAATTTTATTATTTACTTCTATAGCACAAACTGCAACGCAGCATTCTGTTGGTCCATAAGAATCGTAGAAAGAATAACCAGTAGGAGAAGTAACTTCACCCAATTTTTCTCCACCGGTAATTAAAACTTTTAGAGATGTTTTATCTACTTTATTAATAAACATCCTTGCAATTTGTGTAGGAAGTGTTGTATGTGTAATGTCATTATTGATGAAATGCTCATTTAATTTATCCATATTTAATTTAATATCCTCTGGAACAATATCTAAACAGGCACCACAATATAACGGCGAGCAAATAGCTCTAATAGCCCCCACGTCAAAACCAATTGAAGAAAAAAGTCCGAATGTCGATTCATTATTCATATCATATTCATTAACATAAAAATCAATGTAAGAGGTAATTCCTTTTCGGGTAATTTTAACTCCTTTAGGAAGTCCAGTAGTACCGCTTGTATATAAAATACAAGCTAAATCACCATAAGTAACGGGTAAATGAGATAATGTTTCAATATCTCCTTTAACAATATCTGAAATATTCAAAAGAATTATTTCATCATCAAACAGATTTTGGGCACGTTCATAAGTCCCATCACTAATAATAACAACTCGAGCCTCAATATCATTCAACATAAATTTAATGCGTTCATCAGGTAAATTATCATCCAACGGCACATAAACGCAACCTGCAGATAAAATACCCAATGCACAAAACATATACAGCTCTGAACGTTCAACCAAGAAAGGAATATATTCCTGTGAATTAACACTTAGATTAACTAATCTCTTAGCCAGTATGTCTGCAATAAATGCGCATTCCTCATAAGAATAAGAAAAACCATTATATGATACAAGTTTATTATTTGGATATTCTGATAGATTATTATTGAACGCATCTAAAATATCATTATATTCTATATCATTTCCTGTCTGGTTATAACTATCTAAAATATTTAAATCTGAGGATAAAGTATAAGTTATATCTGATAAAAATTCTGAATCCATTATTTCTTTTAAAATTAATTTATATGACTCCGTAAACTGTTCAATGAATTCTTTAGAGAATTTTTCAGAATATAAAATTCGAATCCCGAACCTGTCTGCGCCAATATTAAAAATAGAAAATGATAAATCTCCCATTATTTCTTGTTTTAAATCATCAATTTCATAATCCAATTCTTCATTATTCATTAAATTAGAGAAAAGATTATGGGAGTACTGGAATAAAATATTTGAATTTAAATCATATTGATTTGCTAAAATTCGGAAAGGATACAAATCATATTTCATGGCCGAGTTAATTAAGGCACTGGTATAATCTAAAAATGAAGAAATATCCTGATTTTTACAATCTATTAGCAGGGGCAATGTGCGAACAAACATTCCTACAGATTCGGATAAATCAATATGTCCTCTGCCGTCATCAATAAGATTAAATAAAATTTTAGAAGAACCGGCAAATCTTGATAAATTATAAGCAAAAATACTACAGAAAAACTGATTTGGAGAGATGGAATGACTAGCTAAAAAAGAGCTTAACTTATCATTGTCGATATTGAATGTATCATTATATTCAAAGTCACTATTGTCCTCAGTTTTTACAGAAGCAAATAATTCATATGCTTCATCTCTATCAGATAACATTAAATCAAAAAATTCATAAGCATTTTCCATATACTCGGAAGTTATATTTTCTTCAAATGAAATTTGCCTTAAAACACCATTATCAATAAAATCAACATTTTTACCGTCTAAAATTGAAGTCAATTCATTTAATATAATGTTTGCAGAGCTTCCATCAAAAATTAAATGATGAAAATCAACACATAAACAATTTGATTCATCATTCACTATTAAAAATTTAGATAATGTTTTATCCAATTCAAAAGGTTGAACAAAAGATCCAATATCCTCTTTTAATCCATCAATGATTTGTGGTTTAGCATCAAAACTGAAAGATAATGTTTCATTGTCATTTATTACACGAGCTGATAAAATTGGATAAACGTCCATTAATTTGTTAATTGCATTTTTGATTTCCTCTGCTGAATAATTTTTTTTGAATTTTATCAAGAATGGGTTATTATATGCGGTGCCGATGTTTTTAATCGATTCATCCAAATAAACATTCAGTTGAGATTCAGATAACGGACAAAAATCATCAAATGTATAATTAATATTTATTGGAGAGTGAACTTCTAAATTAAATTTAATTTGGTTGGCAATGTTGACTGGTGTTTTAAGTTCCATAATTTCGAGGGAATTTAAAGCAACTCCCAATTTTTCATTCAATGCCATTTGAAGTTTCATTGCAGATAATGAGGTTCCGCCCAATTCCACAAAATCATCATCTATGAAAATAAAATCTGAATTTAAAACTTCTTTAAAGGCATCCACCACAACACCTAAAATTTCATCATCAATTTCAATGTTTTGATTATTGCCTTTAACAATATGGTTCAATGAATATTTATCGAGTTTTCCATTTGCGTTTAAAGGTATCTCATTCAATTCAATAAAAATTGAAGGAACCATATAATATGGTAATTCAAGTTTTAAAACTTCTTTTACATCACTAATATTTAAATTATCATTTGTTGTGTAATATGCTATCAGATTATCGTAGTCAACATCCAAATAAATATTATTAATCTCTTTGAAACTTTTCATTATGTTTAAAATTTCAGCAGATTCTATACGAAATCCTCTTACTGATAATTGTTCATCTTCACGACCAATAATTTCAATTTCACCATCAAAATTATAAAATCCTATGTCTCCTGTGCGATACATTCGTTCATTGTCTTTACAAATGGAGTTGGGATTATCTACAAATACTTCATTAGTTAAATCAATATTATTATAATAACCTGGACTTAAATAGTCACTTGAGATGCATATCTCTCCGGGAACACCAATTGGAAGGGGACTACCATTTTCATCAAGAATATATGCCCATGTATTGGCAACAGGCTTACCAATTGGAACATGTTCCTTTTCATTATTTAAATCATAAATATTGACTATGGCCATTATCAATTCGGTAGTACCATAGAAATTAACTAATTTTGTGTTGCTTTCTTTATTAGTTAATTCATTTAATTTTGCACCGGCTAAAATTAAATATTTTAATTTTAAATCTTCGTTTTCAAAAATGGGAATGCCTAAGGAAGGAGGTAAAATCAGATCATTCATCTCCTGTTCTTTAAGAGCTTTAATCAATAATAAACTGTCTTTTTGTTCAATTTCATTGAATATTCTAACACATTCTCCAAATATAAATGAAACAAACATCCTGATGGATGCAATAAAACTGAAGCTGGCAAAATAACCGTTTACATCGCCAACTGATGTTTTGAAAAGGTCTTTAAAAGCTGCGGCCATACCTTTAATCTGTTTATTAGAAACCATCACGCCTTTGGGAAGACCGGTTGTTCCTGATGTAAACATTATGGCAAATAAATCATCGCTGCTGCCTAAACATTCGACGCTTCCTTCATAATCCATATTTAAATCTTCAATATATATGGCCTTAACATTTAAATCTGTATTTTGGTCATATTCCTTAGTTGTTATAATATAACCGGATTCACTAATATTTAACATATGTTCAATACGTTTTAGAGGATAATTTGGGTCAATCGGTGTAAACAGAGCACCAATTTTATTCAATGCCAAAACAAGCTCTCCGAAATGATAAGTTCTTGGAAGCATCAAAGCTGCACAGTCCCCTATGCCGATACCATAGGTATTATTTAATTCATATGCAATGGAATTTGTTGAATGCTCTAATTCAGCATAAGTTATTTTATTAACTCCGTCATCCATAGCTATCGAATCAGGATATTTAACGGCATTTTCACGAAAAGCCATGGCTAATGTTTTATCTTTATCCACATCAACTGTTTTTCCTTGACAAAAATTGGAAATTATATCTTTTTCCCTACCGGATAATATATCAATGCTCATGCATTTCTGATTAGGATTGTTTAAAACATTGTCTATAAGTGAAGTAATATTTTCTACCATATGATCGATATAAACGTCAGAAAATAAATCGCAATTATAAGCTAATTCTAAAAAATCTCCATATACATTTAATGTCAAAGCAGAGCCGTTACCATTAAGAATAGATACGTTTTTTAAGTTAGTAAAGTCATAAATTGCATAAGAGGATAACTCTTCATTAATATAATTATCAATATTTACTTTCGCATGTTTTGATGCAAGTCTGTAAACCTCTTTAACTTCTTTTAAATGATTAATAAATGAATAATTTTTTATATATTCAATTTTAAGCAACGATTTTGAATCAGAATTCTTTTTATAAATCATGGTTTTAAAAAGACAACCTTCTGTTCCATCGATTCGGGACAGGTATAAAGAAAATATCGCAGTTATGAAATCAAATTTTGAAGCATCATATTTGTTTAAGAATTTTGAAAGTGCTTTATTGTTGAAAGGTATTTTTACATTTTTGTTATTGTTTGATTTAATATTATAAAATTTAACATGATTTCCAACATCTGAGAGATGTTTTTTCCAATATTTGGAATCATTTTCAAAATCAGAAGATTTTAAATAATTCTGTAGCTGTTGATAATGAGATATGTTATTTTCACAAACAAAATTTTCCAAATTATTAAATAAATCATATAATGAACTTAAGGGGATATAATCAAAATATAATTCATGAATATTTACAAGAACTGTTAATTTATCATTATTTTTTAAAAATAAAAATTTACATAATGGTACGTTAAAAATTTCACTGAAATTAAAATTAAAAAAAGAATTTATATTGTTATTTATCTCTTCTGGATTTAAATTAGAAACATCTTTAAAATCATAAATTTTTTCATTATTAACACTGTAAGGCTTTAAATTCTCATCAAATTGCAGATTAAAGCATGCATTTATTTTTTCATAAATACTCTCAAGATGAGTATTATCTTTGAATTCACTTTCAAATTTAAATTTAAATTCATGAACATTCATTAAAATAACGGCCTTAATTATTTTAAATTAAATATATATGAAAATATATAAACTGATGTTAATATTTTTTTGGAAAAATTTTCAACAGTATTCATTATTTTGAATTTGTTGCATAAAACAACATTTATATAGTAGTTAATATTATATTATAATCTATGATGGACTACGAAGATATTATTAAATTTTCTCCTTTTGTTTTAAATCATTTAATTACACTAAAAGAAACTCATGATTACTATTTAAAGAAATTTATTGATAATGAAACTGAAATATCATATTCACAGTATTATATGTTCATGTTGCTTTATTTTGAACCTGGTGTTAACCAATCAGACATTGCAAAAGCGTGTTTTATGAACCGTAGTGGCGTATCAAGAGCATTCACGGATTTTGAAAATAAGGGTTTGATTGAGAGAAAAATCAATCCGAATAATAAAAGGGAATATATTACAACTTTAACTGAAAAGGGTCTTAAAACAGCGAAATTTTTGGAAAAAAAAGAAATTGAATGGGATGAAATGATCTGTAGGCAGTTAGATTTATCTCGGGATGATTTATTGGAGATATTGTCAAAACTGTCAATGAAATCTTTGAATTTTAATAGAGAAAAATTCTAATAATAGATAAATCAGTCATCATCATATAAGTATATTAATTCTGATTCATCAATCAGGTCAGATCCACATTCTTCACAAACCATATTTGACGGGTCATTTAAACAGCCACAAACAGAACATGTAATCACACTATCACCTCTTGTATATATTTTGTGTATATTTATATATAAATCTTATTAACTCACGACATTTTTCATCATTGGCTTCAACAAGCTTTAAAAAGTTTTTTGTCCAACTGAATACTCATGTTTGAATTGGTAATCGCATGTTTTATAGGAATATTGATAGGTACAACAACAGGCATGATTCCGGGAATTCATGTAAATACTGCAGGAGCAATTATTTTTGCTTCATCAACTTTTTTACTGTCTTTTTTAAGTCCAGAATTTCTCTGTGTAATGATGGTTGCAATGTCAATCGCCCATGCCCTTATAGAATTTGTTCCTTCAATGCTTTTAGGCGTTCCTGAAGAAGGTACGGCCACATCAATACTGCCTGGTCATAGAATGGTTTTACAGGGTCGTGCTAAGGAAGTAATAAGAATTGTGTGTGTCGGCGGTTTTGGAGCTATTTTAGTTACGATATTGATGCTTCCAATATTTTCAATACTTTTGCCGATGTTGCATGATATATCCAAACCATTTACGTGGATGATTTTGCTTTTCGCTTCAATTTATTTAACTTATTCCCTTACAAGTAATCACCGTGATTTTTTGTGGTCTTTACTGTTATTTGCTCTTTCAGGAATTTTGGGATGGACGATTTTTCAAACCCCAATATCTTCAGGAGTTACATTAATGTGTATCTTTTCAGGGCTTTTTGGTATCAGCACTATTTTATTTAGTTTAAATGACAATTCCACGCTCCCTCATCAGAATTCATTTTATGATTTGAATATTGATTTTGATAAGTTTAAAAGCATTTTTGCAGGGGGAATAACTGGAGCTATTTTAGGATTTTTACCCGGTTTCGGGCCTGCTCAGGGAACAGTTATAGCTCAAGCAGCAAGCGGTACTAGTGACAGTGATGATGATACTGTTAATTTTTTACTTGCAACTTCGGGATTAAATATTTCCGATTGTTTGTTTTCTTTAATGGCAATTTATATTATCGGCAATCCCCGAAGCGGTATTGCAGTTTACATGTCTTATTTAATTAGTAAAATGAGTTTAAATCATTTAATTATTTATATTTTCGCTTCTCTTTTGGCAGTGTCTGTTTCATTGGTTTTAGCCCTAAGATTGGGAGATTCCTTTTCTAAATTAATGGGTGGTGTAGATTATAAAAAACTTTCAATTTCAGTTATTTTACTTCAGATTGTTATATTATTTATTTTTATATTTTATTACGGTGCACCTGTTGGGTATATGATATTGGCTTTAATCACTTCAACTGCAATGGGAATGCTGCCTCATTATTTGGGTATAGGAAAGTCTCATTTGATGGGTGTTTTAATTGTCCCGGCTATTGTTATTTATATGCAGATGTTTATTTGAAAATAGTTCAGATAACTAATACAGTATCTGCTATTTTTTCTGCTTTTTTTATTATTTCTGAAGTGTCATCTTTTGGAAATGCATCAATAACACATAAATCTGCATGTTCAATTTCCAAATCTTCAAAAGCTTCATTATATATTTCATAACCTTCGTTTATTCCGTTCACTTCAAGAGTTTCCTTTAAATTTTCTATGGCTTCCGGATATATGTCATTGAATATTACTTTTTCAAAGCCATATTTTAACAGGTAGGTTCCTATTGCACCGCTGCCGCACATTGCATCCACAGCAATTCCCTTTTTAATATTATTATTGTTTAGGTAATTATGTAGCTTGATTAGTTTTGATTCGGTTGTTGTGGCCACTTCAATATGGTGTTTACTCTGTTGTTTATTAATTATTATTTTTTCATTAATTAAGGTTCTCATAACATTTGTTTGAATGTCGCACCCTTCAAGAAGTTCAAAATGATTAATTGGACTGTTTTTATTTAATTGTCCAACAGTTTCTTGAGGACTTCCTTTTAACACTCCTTTGACTTCAGGAACTTCATCAATTAATTTTAAAGCAACTTCTTTTGTAAGATCGGGATGCAGTAAAATTAATGAGTTTTCATTTATGAATTGTGGATTAAAACTGCTGTAGTAGAATTCGCTTAATGGTACGGGGCTGTTTCTTCTAAGTGTGGCTTTTTCAGGGACAATTTCTTCTTCTATCATTACTTTTAAGATGTGGCTCATTACAATGTCAAGGGGTCTTTTACTGCATTCACATCTTTTATAATCGCAAGTCAATTCATTAAAATATATTAAATCTTTTAATGGAGTGAATTTTTTGATTTGAATATCTTTACAATTTTCACATTCATGCATATTTTCAATTTTTTCACTTAAATTTTCAAATGTTGTATAACAATCTTTTTCACAACTGCATTTTCTAATCATATTTTAATATTGTTTTTACTTTATAATTATAATTTCACTCGTAATAAAAATTTATTAATAAGTATTACTAATCTATTTTTACACAAAAAATTTAAAAACGGTGATTTCAATGAATAGCATAAAAGACACTGATAGCTTAATACCCAATTATGAAGTATTCAAACAAAAATATACTCCGGAAGAAAAAGTTCTTTTAGAAGAACTTAGGGGAAATCTTGTTGATTTAGCAATATCTGCAGGTGAAAATTTTCAATTGAATGAAAATAAATTATTGGATGATATTAAAAATTTTTTATTTTCCCGGCTGTCTTTTGAATCCGGAAACATATCTAATGAATACGTTGACTCCCTATCCCATAAATTTCTTCAAAATATTATCGGTTATGGTCAAATCGATCCGCTAATTCATGATGATAACTTGGAGGAGATAATGATAATCGGTATAAATAAGCCAGTTTTTGTATATCACAGAGAATATGGGATGATGAAAACTAATATTGTTTTTAAGGATGAAGAAGAACTGACAGACTTAATTGATGTGATGGCAAGACAAATTAACAGAAGAATAGACCAGGAATCTCCTATATTGGATGGCCGACTGTTTGACGGATCAAGAATCAATGCCACACTTCCGCCGGTATCTGCAGATGGTCCTTCATTAACTATTCGTAAATTTAAAAAAGATCCATTAACAATCGTTGATTTAATCAATTATGGAACTGTATCAGTCGAACTTGCTGCATTTTTCTGGTTATGTTTTGACGGTTTGGGTGTAAAATCAGCTAATGCAATCATATCTGGAGGAACAAGTTCCGGTAAAACGACAACACTTAATGCATTGGCTGCATTGATTAATCCAAAAGAGCGAATTATAACAATTGAAGATACATTGGAGCTTCAAATTCCTCATTTGCATGTCATAAGGATGGAAACAAGACCTTCCAATAGTGAAAATCGTGGTGAATTAACGATGAATGATCTGGTTAAAAACTCTTTAAGGCAAAGGCCCGACCGTATTATTGTGGGCGAAGTCCGTGCTGATGAAGCCATAACACTATTCACGGCCTTAAATACTGGACATTCAGGTTTTGGAACTCTCCATTCTAATGATGCAAGAGAAACAATAACAAGACTAACCAATGAACCAATGTCAGTTCCAGAAATAATGATTACAGCTATTGACTTTATTATTATGCAAAATAGAATTTACAGGCCTGACGGTGTATCATACAGACGAATAAGTGAAGTTGCAGAAGTTGTAGGTATAGAGGAAGGTACGGTTCAATTAAATAAGATTTTTGAATGGAATCCAGAAACAGATAAAATTGAAAATGTGAGTGTCGCTTCAAAAACATTATCCGAAATTGCAAAATTGAGCGGCAATTCTTTAAATAATTTATATAAAGAAATTGGTAATCGACAATTGGTTTTAGAGCATATGATTAACCATAATATTAATTCTGTTGAAGGTGTTCAGGCATTACTGGAATTATACTATAAAAATCCTCAAAAAATATTAAATCAGATTATTCTAAACAGGTAGTGGGGTTATGTTTGAAAAACTATTTATGTGTGTGGGAAATTGTGTTTTTATTATTTATAACTTTATTATAAACTTCAAATTTCCATCTTTTAAAGCTTCAAAGGAAAAGGAAGTGAAAACTTATGACATTACTCAAATTAAAACGGAAGAACACGATGTTTTTAATAATTTTAGAAGCATTATCCTCAACAATATTTTATCCACGAAAGTTTTATTGTTATTAACATTAATTGATTTGATTTTGTTGATTTCTATTGGATTTGAGATTTCTTTAATGTTTATTGTTTTAATTATTATGTTATATATTTTCATGAAGTTTTATCCGCAAATAAAACAAAAAAGAAGTTACAATGATTTGAATCAGGAATTGCCTTATGCATTACGTCATATGGGCATTGAATTAAAGTCCGGTAAAGGTCTGCATGATACATTAATCACGGTTTCAAATGCTAATTACGGATCATTTTCTCATGAATTGAACAGGGTTTTGGAACAGGTTCGTTATGGAGAGTCAACAGAAAATGCACTTTTGGAAATGTCAAATCGTGTAGGTTCAGACGGTCTTTCCAGATCTGTTCAGCAGATTGTTGGAACATTGCGTGTAGGAGGTAATTTAGCCCATAGTTTAGAAGTTATTGCTGATGATATTTCTTTTGATATGCATGTTAAACTTAAAGATTATTCCCAAAGGTTAAATTCATTCATATTGATTTACACTTTTGTAGCTATTTTAGCTCCTGTAATACTGCTAATAATGTTGATGGTTGCTTCTACAGTGATGGGAGATATTATTTCATCAAATATGGTATTGATAGTCTATGCGGCATTGTTTCCGATGATTGTGGCGTTCATGGGATTATTTATTAAAAAATTAGAACCTAGTATTTAATAGATGAAAATCTATTAAATTAGGTTTTTTTTAGTGCAATATATTTTCATTATTTTTGGTTGTTAATAATCCGGCAAATGATTCCTGAAGTCATTATGATATTTCTTTTGGAGTATTTTTTTAAAGCAACATTTGCCGTGGAGGATTTTTTCGTGATTTTTTTGGATCTGCTACAGTATATACAGCATATGATTGGTGTTTTCAGTATTATGATTAATAGTGAATATTAAAATTAGTAATATTTCTAATGACAATTACATCCAAAGAAAAATGTCCAAATTTTTTTTAAAATTCTTTTTACAGTATTGGTTTCTTTATCTGCTGCTTGACAACATTTTGATTTTGTTTTTGACATTTAATCACTTTAATATATAAATAGGTGAAATTAAATATGATAAACATATTTAATTTCGTGAGAGTAGTTATATGTTTTATTAAATTAGAAAAGAGAGATAAACTAATTTAATAATAATCGGAGTGTAGTATTTGTTTTTACAAACAACACAAAAGTAATATGAAATTAGATATTTTGGCATAACTAATTTCTATCACTTATTTATTATTGTTATTAGTTATCATATATTAATCTTTTTATTTTTTTTAGGAATGCCTAAAATTATTAAAAGTTTGGTATGCCTAAACATTTATATACAATTAAAAATAAACTTTTTAGTAGGTTTAGGTTAACCTAATTATTTTTTTTTTTAAGTGGTTGAACATAAACTAAAATGATTTTTTTAAGAGGGGGATGTTATTAAGATTAAATTCTTAATATATTTTTCTCTATAAATACAATTATATGGGAGAAATGGTTAATGGGAGAATTAATTGTAGGATTAGCAGGAAACCCGAATGTGGGTAAAACTACAGTTTTCAATCAATTAACTGGTATGCGTCAACATGTAGGAAACTGGCCTGGAAAAACTGTTGAAAGAGCAGAAGGTAGTTTCAAACATGGAAGCTATGACTATGATATAGTCGATTTACCAGGAAATTATGCATTAAGTGCTCACTCCATGGAAGAAATCGTATCGAGGGATTTCATTGTAGATGATGACTCTGATGTAATTATAAATGTGGTTGATGCTGCTAATCTGGAACGTAATTTGTACTTAACAGTTCAGATGATGGAACTGGGAGCAAATCTTGTCATGGCACTTAACATGAATGATTTTGCTAAGAAAAAAGATTACATTATTGATATTAAATTAATGAGTGAACTATTAGGTTTTCCAGTAGTTGAAGTTAATGCAAAAACCAAAGATGGCTTTGATAAATTATTGTCAATTGTCGAAAAACAATCCAAAAAACATATAGACACTAGTAAAAAATTGTCTTATGGTAATGACATTAAAGGTCACTTAATGGATTTGCAAGAATTGATTGAACAGGATAATAATTTAATGGATGTTCCTTCAGTTTGGACTGCAATCAAATTATTGGAAAAAGATTCAATAGTTATTGAAAAAGTTCAAGGATCTTCTAAAAGTTCTCAAATTTTTGCTGAAGTAGATAAGGTAAGTAAGCATTTATATGATGTGTATAATGAAAGTCCAGAAGAAGTTATTGCAAATGCAAGGTATGCATTTATCGATGGTTTAATAGCTGAATCTGTAAAAAAACCGGCGGTTGAAAAAGAAACTACGACTGATAAAATTGATAAAATTGTTACAAATAGAATTTTAGCTCCGTTTATATTTATTATAATTATGTGGGCAATGTTTCAGTTGACATTCACTATTGGTGCTCCTTTCCAAGATATGGTTGGAGGATTTTTTGACGCACTCAAAGAAATTGTAGGAGGATATATCTCTAATGAGCTTTTATCCTCATTTATCTGTGATGGTATCATTGGAGGTGTAGGAGGCGTTCTTGAGTTTCTACCAATTATTATTCTAATGTTCTTATTTTTGAGCATACTGGAAGATTCAGGATATTTAGCAAGAGCGGCATTTACTTTAGATATAATCATGCACAAAGTCGTAGGACTTCACGGTAAAGCATTTATTCCTATGATTTTAGGATTTGGTTGTGGCGTACCTGCAATCATGGCAACTAGGACAATGGAAAATGAAGGTGACCGTATGCTTGCAATGATGCTTGTTCCATTCATGTCTTGTACTGCCAGGTTACCAATTTACGGTATTTTTATAGCAGCATTTTTCGCTGAAAACCAAGGTAATATGTTGCTTGTTATTTACTTGCTAGGTATTGTTGTAGCACTTATTGTTGCAGCTATTCTTAAAAGAACTCTCTTTAAAGGATTATCCACTCCATTTGTTATGGAATTGCCAACCTATAAAATACCTTCTATAAAAGGTGTGTTATTACACACTTGGGAAAAAGTAAAAGGATTTTTAAGAAAAGCAGGTACTATAATTCTTGCCTGTTCAATCGCATTATGGATTTTACAAAATATTTACCCATGGGGAGGAACAGATCCTCAAATGAGTCTTTTAGGTATTATTGGTAGTGTAATTTCTCCAATCTTTGCCCCATTAGGATTTGGAACATGGCAAGCTGCTGTTGCTATTATTGCAGGATTAGCTGCTAAGGAAGTTGTAGTTGCAACATTTGGTACATTAGCAGGTATGGAAGAAGATGATGAGGAAGGAATAACTAATTTAATACATGATACATTTAATCCTTTGTCTGCGTTTTCATTCATGGCATTTACTTTATTGTACACTCCATGTTTTGCAGCTATCGGTGCAATCAAGCAAGAAACTAATAGTTATAAATGGCCGTTAACTATGTGTGCTATTACATTAGTCACTGCTTATATTGTTTCATTTTTAATCTTCCAAATTGGAGGATTGGCAGGATTCGGTTAAGTGAAATTAGAAATATCTAATTTTCACTTTTTTATAATTTTTAGTCATGATTAAATATTTGTTGGAGTACATAAAATAAATCAATGAAATTTTATGCCTAAATTTATGGAATTGATGGTGATATTATGAAAACCTTAAAAGATACAAAACCTGGTGAAACTGTTACTTTAGTTAAATATCATAACGCTGGGGATGTTGATTTAAGAAGACATTTGTTGGGTATGGGTTTTGTTAAAGGAGCTAAAATTACTGTTAAAAAAGTAGCTACTTTCGGTGATCCTATTGAAATGTCTGTAAAAGGATATGACATTTGTCTTCGTAAAGAAGAAGCTGAAAACATTGAAGTGGAATAACTTCAATCTTTTTCATTTATTTTTTTTAGACTAATTTTATTAACGGTGTTATATAATGAAATGCAAAATGTGTGGTTTTGAATTTGATGAAAATAAATTGGAAAATAGGGGATGTTCTAGTTGCGGTAAACATGGATGCAACAGTATTCATTGCCCTAACTGTGGTTTTGGAAATTCTCCTGATTTAGAGCAGGAATTTGAATTTATTTTAAAATTAAAGGATAAATTAAAAAATAGAAAATAATCTTCAAATTAATTTTTTCATGCTTTTAATAATTTTTTAAAAATTGAGTAATATTCATATTATTCAAGTGCTTTGCCCACATACCCATTATAATGGCTTTGCTCATTATATCAACCTTAATTGTTCATTTATAAGTATTATATTTTTTACTTATAAGCAAATTCCAAATTTTTTTGGTATACCTAAATACTTATATAATATTAAAACTAATTTAATTATAGGTTTGGTTTTTCATGATTTTTGATAGGCTTAAACTGAATAATTTTTTTAGTATGGGTTTATATTTTTTTAGAGTATTATTATCTGAAATGAAAATGAGGTATGTTTGATGAAAAAATTGATTGTAGGATTAGCAGGAAACCCGAATGTGGGTAAAACTACAGTTTTCAATCAATTAACTGGTATGCATCAACATGTAGGAAACTGGCCTGGAAAAACTGTTGAAAGAGCAGAAGGTAGTTTCAAACATGGAAACTATGGCTATGATATAGTCGATTTGCCAGGAAATTATGCATTAAGTGCTCACTCCATAGAAGAAATCGTATCTAGGGATTTCATTGTAGATGATGACTCTGATGTAATTATAAATGTAGTTGATGCAGCTAATCTGGAACGTAATCTGTACTTAACCGTGCAAATGATGGAACTGGGAGCAAATCTTGTCATGGCACTTAACATGAATGATTTTGCTAAGAAAAAAGATCACATCATTGATATTAAATTAATGAGTGAACTATTAGGTTTCCCAGTAATTGAAGTTAATGCAAAAACCAAAGACGGTTTTGATGAATTATTAACTACTGTTGAAAAAGCTTCTAAAAATCCAATAGATTCAAGTGCTAAATTATCCTATGGTGATGAATTAAAAGAACATTTATCTGATCTTCAAGCATTAATTGAACAAGATAAGAATTTACTGGATGTACCATCTATTTGGACTGCGATTAAGTTATTAGAGAAAGATTCAATTGTTATACAAAAAGTTCAACAATCCGCTATTAGTTCTAAAATCATGATGGAAGTTGACAAAGTAAGTAAACACCTTATTGATATATATAATGAAGGTGCAGAAGAGGTTATTGCAAATGCAAGATATGCATTTATCAGTGGTTTAATGGCCGAATCAGTTAAAAAACCGCAAGTAGAAAAAGAAACAACTACTGATAAAATTGATAAAATCATTACAAATAGACTTTTAGCTCCTTTTATTTTCCTTGGTATAATGTTTTTGATGTTTCATTTAACATATACAATAAGTGCTCCTTTTCAGGGCATGATTGATAATGGATTTATCATGTTGGCTGATTTTGTAGCAGGATATATTTCCAATGAATATTTACGTTCATTCGTCTGTAATGGTATTATTGGTGGTGTAGGTGGTGTTCTTGTATTCCTGCCAATTATTATTCTGATGTTTTTATTCTTAAGTATTTTAGAGGATTGCGGTTATCTTGCAAGAGCAGCATTTACACTTGATATTATTATGCATAAATTAGTAGGACTTCACGGTAAAGCATTTATTCCTATGATTTTAGGATTTGGTTGTGGCGTACCTGCAATCATGGCAACCAGAACAATGGAAAATGAATCTGACCGTTTATTAGCAATGATGCTTGTTCCTTTTATGTCTTGTACGGCTAGAGCACCAATTTATGCAATTTTTGTTGCAGCATTTTTCGCCCAATACCAAAGTATCATGGTAACCTTGATGTATGTTATTGGTATTGTTGTAGCACTATTGGTTGCAGCTATTCTTAAAAGAACTTTATTTAAGGGAATGTCTGCACCATTTGTTATGGAACTTCCAACATACAAAATTCCTTCTTTAAAAGGCGTATTGCTTCACACATGGGAGAAAGTGAAAGGATTCTTAAGAAAAGCAGGTACTATTATCCTTGTCTGTTCTATTGTTTTATGGATTTTAAGTAGTTACCCATGGGGTGTGAAATATGGATCTGAACAAAGTGTTTTGGGTATGATTGGTAATGTTGTTGCTCCAATTTTTGCTCCTTTAGGATTTGGAACCTGGCAAGCGACTGTAGCTATTATTTCAGGTTTAGCTGCTAAAGAAGTTGTTGTTTCAACATTCGGTACATTAGCAGGTATGCAAGGAGATGATGGAGATGGAATTACTTCATTGGTGCATGATACATTCACACCATTGTCAGCATTCTCATTCATGGTATTTGCATTGCTTTATATTCCGTGTGTTGCATCTATTGGTGCAATCAAACAGGAAACTAACAGTTTTAAATGGCCATTAATAATGTGTGGTATTACTTTAGTAACTGCATATATTGTATCCTTCTTAGTTTTCCAAATTGGAGGATTAGCAGGATTTGGATAAGTGAACAGTTGAAATGAGGATTAGTTTTCCTAATTTTCTTTTTTTTTAATTTTTAGTTTAAACTAAATATTTATATAATACTTTTCATAAAGTTAAGTATACCTAAAAATAAATTTTTATTTGCCTAAAAATTTATTTTATTATTTTGAAATGTGATAAAATGAAAACCTTAAAAGATACAAAGCCCGGTGAAACTGTAACTATTGTCAAGTATCACAAAACGGGAGATATTGATTTGAGAAGACACTTATTAGGTATGGGTTTTGTTAAAGGAGCTGAGATTACAGTTAAAAAAGTAGCTACTTTTGGCGATCCGATTGAAATGAGTGTCAAAGGATATTCCGTATGTCTTCGTAAAGATGAAGCTAAAAATATTGAAGTTAAATAACTTCATTTTTTTATTTTTTTTCTATTTTTTTAGGTGGTGTTATCTATGAAATGTAGGATGTGTGGTTTTGAATTTGATGAAAATGAATTGGAAAACCGCGGATGTTCCAATTGTGGAAAACATGATAACTGCAGACAGGTGCACTGTCCGAACTGTGGCTTTGGTAATCATCCGGAATTTGAAGAGGAATTCGAGTTTATAGTTAAACTTAAGGAAAGATTTAAAAAGCGAAAATCAACAAATTAACTTTTTTTTATTTTCATTATTTCATCAATTACTTCATCTAGATTAATTTTTGTCGTATCAACATTAAATCCTTTTTCTTTTAGTTTATATAAAATTTCTGTTGTTATTGGAGCTTTTAAATGTGCTTTTTTTAATAATTCTTTATTGGAGAATATTTCATGTTTATCTCCTCTTGCAAGAAGTTCTCCTTCATATAAGACAAAAATTTTTTCGGCAAAACCGTTTACCATTTCTATATCATGTGATGATATCACAATGCTCATTCCATCTTTGTTTAAATTATTTAAAATAGTTAATACTTGGTCTACACCTTGTGGATCCAGTCCTGCTGTTGGCTCATCGAGTATCATTATTTCAGGTCGCATAGCTATTATTCCGGCAATAGCTACTCTTTTTTGTTGGCCTCCACTTAAATGGTGGGGTGTTTTATCTTTAAACTTTTTCATTCCAACTAATTCCAATGCTTCATTCACCCGTTTTTCTACTTCTTCATAATCTAATCCTAAATTCATCGGGCCAAATGCAACATCTTCTTTTACTGTTGGTGCAAATAATTGGTCATTTGGGTCTTGAAACACGATTCCAACTTTTTGTCTAATTTCTAAAAGTGTTTTTTTATCATATTCCATTTTTTTTCCATCTAGTTCTAGATATCCTGATGTAGGTTCTGTTAATCCATTGAAATGGGAAAACAATGTTGATTTTCCAGCACCGTTTGGTCCCATTATTGCAACTTTCTCTCCTTTAAAAATTTCCATATTAACATTTTTCAATGCACGGGTTCCATCAGGGTATGTGTAACTTAAGTTTTTTACGGATAGATGTGATTCATTCATAATCTCAGCCCCATTAATTTATAGATAAGTTCTCTCCAAAGTATCCTAACTGATTTGAATATTTAATTATAATGATTTGTAATATAATGACTAATATTATTATGGTGGAAATATATATGTAGTCTGATTTTTCAAGGGATGTCTTTTCATTAAATAAATCAGATTTATCAGAAAATCCGCGGCTAATCATGCTTTTATAAACTCTTTCACCTTGTTCATATGATTTAACAAACATCATGGCAATTGAATATCCTACTTGTTTTATTCTCCATTTGTAAGGTGTTAATTTGGAGTGAATATGAAAGTTTCTTGATTTTTGTGATTTTCTAATTGCTGCAAGTTCATCAATAAATACAAATAAAAACCTTACCATAATACTTAAAATCATTGCCAAATCTTTTGGCATTTTTAATCTTCTAAATGAAGCAACAATTTGTTGCATTGGACTTGTAGAAGATAAAATCACAATTGATGTTAATGAAACAATCATCCTAGTAATTAACAATATTGCCCAATTTAATCCAGTATCCGTTATTTTAATCCATGAATATGACCATAAAATATTTCCTGGATGAATAAATGGTTGAAAAATAATTATTGCTCCTCCAAAAGGAAGTAATAATGCAATTCTTTTAAATGAGTCGATGTATGATAATTTAGCTATTTTAATAATTATTAACAGGAAAATTTCTAGAATAATTGGTATAAAAATGTTATTTGAAAAAGCAGCAATAACTATGATAAATACTGTAGAAATTAATTTAATTCTTCCATCTAATCTATGAATTGGACTGTCCTTTGATGCTAGTTCATCTAGGTTAAGAGCTTTTGTAATATCAGCCATATTATTTCTCTGTAAATTTTTATTATATATTATAATTGGTATGTAAAAAGGAGTATAAAAAGATGAAGTTAGAATTTAACTTCTTCTTTTTACGATTTCTGCAATTCCCCATCCGCATACAAGTGTCAGTACAACACCTAAAATAAGAACACCTACTTCACCAATAGACTCAAAAGGTTCAAAGGTGTAGTCTGGGAATGGTGGGGTGATAACTACTGTTGCTTTATCTTCACTAACATTAGCATCTTCTGCAGATTTTTCTAATCCATCAGGATCTCCTGATGCTATAAAAGGAGCAAGACAGCAGATTATAACGGAAATTATAATTGCAATAATTATTAATGTTTTATCACGTTTATCCATTTTATTCTCCTCCTTCTATTCTATTTTTATTCCATATCAAAAGGTCCGGTCTAAACTTATCTAATGCCATTAATACAATTACAGTTAATACTGCTTCGATTATTCCGATAAATATGTGGTATGTTACCATTGAAGCAATTCCTACTGTTAATGGGAATGTTCCAGCAATTGCCATTTCAATTGCACATGCTAATGCTGCAACAACAGTTGCTAACCATGCACCAATACCGGCTGATGCATAGATTCCAAGTTTTCCTTTTAATGCTTTGAATGTGTATAGTCCAGTACATCCTCCAATTATTGCCATGTTCAATACATTTGCACCAAGTGCAGTAATTCCTCCGTCTCCAAAGACTAAGGCTTGGATAAGCAATACTACGGTAAATACGAGAATTGCTGCTTCGGGTGCACAAAATATTATTGCTACTAATGCTCCACCTACCATGTGTCCACTTGTTCCAAATGGAATTGGCATGTTCATGGACATTATAGCAAAAATACCTGCTGCAAGTACTGCAAGAAGAGGAATACGTTTTTCATCGAGATTTTCTCTTGCCCATTTGCTAGCAAAATACAATCCAATGATTAATATGATATAGTAGATTGCACATTGCCAGAATGGTATAAATCCATCAGGTATATGCATTTATTTTTCCTCCATTTAGTTGAAGTAATACTTTTTTAATGTTTAAAAGCATTATTTCTTTTTAATTTTATCAAGTTTTAAAGATTTAAATTCAGTTTTACTAATGAATTTTCCTAAATTTTTCTTGATAATAAAGAATTTTTCTTTTTTTTATATATAAAGATTATTAAAGTATTACTTTATACCTTATTTTTTTAAAAAAAGTATTACTTTTTTAATACTATATGAATATTTTTTTTAATTTTTGTAATACTAATTTGATAATGATTTAAAAATTATTATCATGTAAATAAAAATAGCTGTTGCAAAGTATAATAAAACTTGAATGTCTAATATTCCGGTTTCAACACCGAGGATGGAATAAGTTAATATTAGGCTATAAAGTCCAATGTAAAAATAATTTTTTGTTTTTCTCATTATTTTAAATCCAATACCTAAAATAAATCCTAAAATACCCATTTCAATAGCCACACCTACTTTTCCGAAATCAGCTACCATCTGGCCGATTAATGTTGGTGTAATAGTTACTTCTGTTCTCCATGCAATCAATTTGCCTATCATCATTCTAGGTCCAAGTTCACTTCCAGGTATTGCACTTGCAAGTAACTTGCCATGGGTTACACCGAAGTTTCCTCCTATTATGTCAAGTAAACTCAAAACATGCAATGTGAAGTCTGCTCTACTTTTAAGTGTGTAAAATGGATCTATTGCATTACTTATTGTTAACTCATGGATTGACCTGAAATATCCGATTCCGATAATTGCACCTATACCAATCAATGCACCTAAAACAACTTCCCATACAGCTATAATATTTCCATAGTATGCTATGATAATTAGTGAGAGTAATGCTGCAAGTAGTGGTGTCCTATAGCCTAGAGTTAATAAAAGTGAAACATCCATGGTGAGGAGAATTAGAAATCTGAATCTAACCTGTGAACGGGTGATTTTTTTATCTTGAAAATCTTTTAGATAAACGCTCGCTAGAATACATGTTCCGGGAATTATTAAAAATACTGGCATGGTAAACATAGGTTTTAATAAATATCTAATGGATGGTTTTAATATAGGAACTCCGCCAACAGAAGCAATACTGATAAAGAAAAATCCGATACTTATTAATACCAAACAAAATCCAATTGAATAAATGTCTCTTCTTTTAAAAATCAAAACATTATCCAGATTATTATTTAAAAAAAATCTGGGTAAAATTGCAGCACCAATAAAAAAGAACAAAAATGCAATAATCAATGTTTCAAATAAACTCCAGGAGATAGGGGTCAATGAAAGCGATAGAAAGCTTGCAAATACAACTAAAACAATCAATGGATTAAATAAGTGATTTTTTAAAATATAACTCTTTTTCAAAAAGCTTAAAAAATTTTCACCAGGATACAATCCTTTAAAAAAGCTATTGACCCATTCATTTTCTATAAATCTGATGATTGAAAAAATGCTAGTAAATAAAAAGGATTTATGAAATTCATCATTTATTAAATTTAATAATGAGGTTAATTTAGAATAAATGAGGCTCATAAATCACACAACTTAAAATTTTTGGATATTTGTGACATTATAGTTATTTTTAATATTATCAATGTCATTATCACTACAGTTATATATTCTAATTGTTATTTCGTTTGTAATTCCATTAAAATTACCTAAAATTGGCGTTACTTGTGTTATTTCATCATTTGTTGCTCTAACAATATTTATTTGATTTGTTAATCCAGAATTAGAACCTTTAAATGAAATTCTTTCATCGTTTTTGAATAATATATTAATGATTTCTTGGAGTTTATTGGTTTCAAGTGAATGCATACTTACTGTTGTTGTAATTTCATAAGTGGTATTATTGGAAATGCCTGAAACCAAATCATTAACTGATGTAATGTTTTTTGGAGTTGTTTTAATTTCAGTTAAATTAGAATACTTGTCTCCGTTTACCTCTAATGTCATACTTTTAATGTAGATGTCCGCATTAGGAACCTGATTGTAAAGTCCCACAATATAATCTTTCCCATTTGAGTTAACAAGAGCCTTTACATTACTTCCTTTTTCATCATCTAACCATTTGATATTTCCGGATAATGTAACTTCTTTCCCGTCAGTTGAATTATATCCGTATAAGGTCGTATTAACAATATAACCCTGCCTATAATAAGCCAAATATTTCTCAGTAATTTTATTTAATGTTGATGAATCATAAGAAGTTTTTTCATTAACTCCTTCATCTTTTGAGGAAATATGAATAAATGCAAAGACTATTGCACATATTACCAATATTATAATTACATAATCCACTATTGTAAATCTCTTCTTCATATCTGATCATTATTCTTCGTAAATCGCTCCAACAGGACAAACATCAACACATTCTCCACATGAATCACATTTGTCCGGGTCAATAATTACTTTATATGCTTTTTTTGTAATTGCTTCTTCCATACATACATCAATGCAATCTTCGCATATTCCACATTCTTCCATGTCTATAATCATCAATGTGCTACACCACGATTAAATTATCTGTTTAAGTACTTTTAATATAACTATTTTTATATTTAATTTTCATAATATTTATAAATAGTATTTTTTGCTTAATTATCATTAATTTTGGCCGTATCTCATGGTTAATACAAACATTTATATATTATAAAATCTAATATTTATAGTGTATGCAGGGGTGCCCGAGCGGCCAAAGGGGGAGGACTTAAGATCCTCTGGCATAGGCCTTCGAGGGTTCGAATCCCTTCCCCTGCACTATCTTTTTAAATAATTTTTAATCTTTATTCTCGATTATGCCTTAGTGGCTCAGGTGGTAGAGCGCTACCTTGGTAAGGTAGAAGTCGGGGGTTCGAATCCCCCCTAAGGCTTATAAAATCTATTTTTCAATTATTTCAGTATTTTTTAAATTTTTTATTTCGTCAATTTTATCGTTTAAAAAAAGTAGTATTATATTGATGGCTTTTTTTATTCCACTATTTTGTCTTTGAAATAATTCTTCACTTTTATTTTCCCGTAAATCACTATAAACGTCACTTGTTGTTGTTATTTCATAGTTTGGGGTGATGATGGTAACGGCTCCATGGCCTATTCCTGCAGTTGTTCCAATTGCAATATCGCAGTCAGTAAGTTCCATAACTGCTTTTGCCATAACTTTGCTGGTTTTTTTATCTCCCACCTCATCATAAACCTTAATTCCTTTTATAAGATAATCTGGTTCTGGGGGGTTTTTTACATTTAAAATATCATTCATGGCATCTATTGTCGGTATAAATAAACTGCAGATGACGGATAATTCATTATAATCAAAATTTCCATATCCACTAATGTTTTCAATGTATCTACTCCCAAAGTTTCCTTCGTAATTTTGAGCAAGCGCATGCAGTTCTAAACCAATTTTTCCATGAGTAAAACACTCTGCAGTAGCTATTTTAATCATATTTATCTCTTAAAAGTTTTAATGCATTTATTGTTATGATTTTTGCAACTTCATCTAAAACATATGGGGTTATAGGTTCGTTGTCTTTGATTAATTTGTGTGTTGTTAATATTAAATGATTTTCTGTAATTCCTTGAGCCCTTAACTCTTCAATAGCAGGATTGTTGTTGTCGTATTCAGATATGTCTTTAATTTCAATGTCTTCATTACCAAAACCAAATATTCCTGCAGTTCCAATGGTTTTAGCACCTATTTTCTGAGCATGTTTTATAATTTCTGCTGCTGTTGATATTGTATTTCCTCCAGCTATAACTATTATTACAACATCACCATCTATTAATTCAATATTTTCTTTAGTAATGTATTCGGTATGGCTTTTAATTATTCTAAAGTCTTCATCATGAGTGCATATTCTTTTTAAGAAATCTGGCTTTGCCTCTCCAATTTCTGCTCCATTAAGAGTAAATATTACATCTCCTCCGGAGATTTTCTGTCCGTCAAATGCGGAAATCATTTTCGGTCCGCCTCTATGGACTTGCATTAAATTAATGCATATTCTCAAACCTAATCTTCCACACCCAACAAGATCAATTTTTCCTTTAGGTACTAATTTGTCTTCTATTTTCTGTATTTCATCAACACTCATTTTTTTCACACTCCATTGGGGGTTTATTAATTATTTCACAGTCAATATTTAATTCATCGACGATTTTTTTTAAATAATCAAGGCCTGGAAGCTCACTGTTGTGATGACCTAAATCAATCAATATCAAATTTAAATTTATTGCTAAAATTGCCGTTTTTTGAGTCAAATCTCCGGAAATTAGCATATCAATATCTTTGTCTTTAGCTAATTTAATGTGTTCTGGGTTTTTTAAACCAAATCCTGAAATAACTGCTATTCTTTGAATTATTTCATTTTCATCCGGTTTATTTACAATATTAAATGAATTGAAATTAGTCAAAATTTGTTCTTTTAATTCTTTATAGGTTAAATTAGATTCACATATTCTTCCAATATTTGTATTTTTATCAAAAGATTCTATAATATTTAAATTCAGGCTGTTTGCAAGTGCTTCATTAGCACCACCATCGATAATATCCCAATTTGAATGTATTGTGAAAGTTGGTGTCTTCGGATTGAATAATGGGGGGTGGTGTGTAATAAGTAATGTATCTTTAGAATAATTGTCATCTTGTGGGTGCAAGTCCATAAATATTTTTATGGAAGTTATTTCTTGTGTTAAATCATATTTTCCCATCAAACCAACTTTATCATTGCTTAAAGCCAAATCTTGCGGTATTTTATTATTTAAAAATTCTATAATTTCATTAAGTTTCATTTAAATCATTTTTGATTTGATTTTATCTAATTCATTCTGCATTATTTCGTCAGGGCTGATTTGATTAATGGTCGATATTTTAACTGCTTGTTTGTCTGTTAATTCAATAAACTTATCAATATTTTTTTCTTTAAATATGATTTCTTCAAAAAATCCCATTTCACAAGCACTATAAAGAACACCGTCCTTTTTAGATATTTCATTTAGTGTGTTTGTTAAAACACCTATTGTTAGTGTCATGGTTCCTGAAGTTTTAGTATTGATACCTTTTGTTTTTAAGATTGCTTTATTTGATGATTTAGCAGCATTCAACCGATTTTGGATATTGTTTTTTTTCTTTAATAGTTCATCATTATCTTCAGCTACAGGGTCTTCTATTAGGAATGCTTTAACATTAAATTTTGAGGATTGTTCAATATTGATGCCTCCAAAACCTGTTGTATCAATAACAACATTTCCACTATATATTAAATCTAAATCAGATGAAAATTTTACTTTATTTTTAAGTTCTCCACCAATAGAGGTATACAGTAGTTCTTCTAAATGCGGATAAATGTCAATTAATGTAATGTTTGTGTATTTTTCACTTAATTTTTTAATAATTCCCACACCAGTAAAATAAGTGCCTATGACGATGATTTTTTCATCTAAACTGAGATTTAGATTTTCAATATAGTCAAAGCATGCTTGTGACTTTTTATTAATGATATTATTAAAAATATCAATCAATTTGATTTCAGATTTTATTGTTAATACTTCTTCAGTAATGCCTGTGTCAATATCCATTTTATCACTTTTCAAATCCGATTTTTTCAAGTGCTTCACATGCTTCGTTGTATACTGCTTCTTCTATTGGTTTTTGGTGTATTGCATGTGAAGGGGAAGTTCCACAGGTCAATATTCTTCCTTTATTGTCAATAAAAATTAAAAGTGAACCTGAACCTGGAATTCCAAGCCGTCCTCTTGCGATAATTAAATCAGCATCACTTTGATCAAGAGCCATATATGCTTTTGCAAGGGCAGGGATTCTGCTTGTGTCTGCAATATTGGTGTTGATATGAAGTATTTCTGCAGTATGCAAATTATATTCACTTAAAACTTGATTTAAAACTTTCACTTTAATTCCGTTTTTGTTTGGAATATAAATTTTTTGTGCATTTTTGATATAATCTTGAATTTCTTTGATTTCTTCAAGAGTATCCCCAAATCTGCAATTATTTTCAGATTCTTCAAATGCATTTTTAATCATTTTTTCAAATGCCATAATATCATATTTTAAAAAAAGAGATTAAATAATTTGAGGTATTAAATCTAATTTTTCAATAACATCAACTACTTTGTTATAATTGCCGTAATTAGGAGAACCTACTCCTTTAACTTCATGAGGGTAATTATCTGCAATAACAGTAGCTAAATTATTTGCACCGGCTTTAAGTGAAAACTCTACATTTTCAGGACCTACTGTTGGTGTTGGCATGGTAATTGTAATTTCCGGATACATTATGCGTGTAATTGCCACCATTTTTAATTGTTCTTTTAGTGGAAATGCCGGATAATTTGCCATTGGTGTATCTGGATATGGGTTAAATCCCATTATGGGTATTTCTTCTAATGTTTTAAAGTTTGATAAATAACGTAAATGTTTGATTCTGTCTTCTTTACTTTCACCGAGTCCCAATAATAATCCTGAAGATAATCCAATTCCTGCATCACTTACTCTTTTACAGGTTAATATTCTTTGATTAAGAGAGTCTCCGGGTTTTCTTTGATAGAATACATCTTCATTTATTGTTTCTAAATTACAACAAATAGTATCCACTCCCAGATTAGATAACTCCTCAACTGCTTTTTCTGTTAAATCTCCACCAACATTAACAAGAATTTCCAGATTTGAGTTTTCTTTCACGATTTTGCATGCATTGACTGCTTGTTTTCCTTTATAGCCATATCCTCCAGAACAGCTTACGCGAGGAATATGTGCTTCTTGGATGGATTTGACTGCACTTAATATTTCACCATTGGATTTATAAAATGCATTATAGTATCCTGTTGAAGATGTTTCTTCTGCAAATCCACAATATTCGCACCTAGGTTGAATTTGACATTTATTGGTGAGATGAACTGTTGATGTTAATTTAATTACTTTTGATTGATTATCTCTTATTTCACAAGCTGTTTTGAATAATTTTTCTAATTCTTTTTCATCATCATTATTTAACAATTCTAAAAATTCATTATCAGTTAATTCTTTCCCTTGTTTTGCTTTATTTAAAATTTCATCAATCATTTACATCCGACCTAAATAAAAATTAGTAACTTATTTTTTAATAGCTAAGTTGCTTCAACGATTAAAAAATAAGTTAAATAATTGTTGGATAAACCAACAATTAAAACTTATATGTTTATTTGTCTTTTCCTAAATAATCTAATACGGTAGGTACGATTTCAGCTAAAGAACCGAAGTTCATTGAGTCAGCAGTACCTAATAATGCAGCAGGGTTTAAAGCATCGTCCATTTTGTCGATACCTTCATCTTGCATTAATGCAGTTACATTGGATAATGCTTCATAAGCCATACTTTGTGCAAATCCAGCAGGTGCACCTAAGATTTGGGTAACTGTGTCTCTGTAAGCTAAGATACCTGCATAGGTAATTGCAGTTACTGCGGAACACATATCACATACAGGACCAACCATGTTAGCAGGTAATGTGAATGCGGATCCTCTTGCTTTTTGACCTAAGTCCATTAATGTGTCGATAGATGCTTGGTCTGCAAAACCTTCTGCAATGTAAACTTGTCCTTTCATTTCAGGTACAGCACCAGGGTGGTAGGAAGCTACGTTTACATTTTTACCTAAGTCTTCAAAGATTTTATTTAATCCAGGAGTTGGGATAGTACATGCGTGGGTTACGATTGCACCGTCTTTGATATCTTCAGCGAAGTTTTTGATGATGTCAGGTTGCATTCCTCCTTCTGGTAACCAGGTCATAACCCAGTCAGCGTCAGCAACAGCTTCGGAATCATCGTTTAAACATTTCATTCCTAAGTCTTCTGGGTGGGTAAAGTGAATAGCACCTTTGGATGGTTTAGGTACGGTTTCAGCTAATTTACCTACTTTTTCTCTGATTGCAGGCATTACTTCTTCAGGGTTACCTGCTTTGTGAGCTGCAATAACTTCTGCGTAATCGAAGTCATCTACTACAGTAAAGTCGCCGTCAAATATCGGGTCGGATACAACTACTTCGTCAACACCAGCTAATTCTAATAATTCTGCACCCATTTCGATGGTTGAATGAGTCATTGAGATGTTTTCTTTTCCGGTTGCTTCTGCAACTTCACAAGCTCTTGAGAAGTTGGTAATTCCACTTGCAGCATGGGTTCTGTAACATCCTGCACCTAAAATTGCTACTTTCATTTTTTTATCTCCTTTATCTTTTTTACCTTCTAATTTTTCTTTTAATTTAGAAAGAACCATTTTCAAGTCTCCTTTATATTGGTTTTCTTTCTTTTTTTTCATTTCGAAAGGTTGTTACTACAATGTTAAACAAAGGTTTGATTTTATTGTTAGACATATTTGTTAGGTAGTTAAAACATGTAGTAATATTTTTTATTAAATTTTTCATACTATATAAATCTTTACATATGGCTTTAAATTTGTATTACTAGTTTTTATGTTCTTTATTTATATAGTATTACTAGTATTACTTTTTTATCTATATAATTAAAAAAGTATTACTTTATTATTTTAATTAATCAAATTATAACTTATTTTTGGTGCGCCTAAAAACGAAAGTTTTTTATTTAACATTGCACTGAAATATAATTTGACTGACAAGGTTAGTAGGAGTTTATTTCAATGTATGAATTAATAAAAAAAGCAGTTGATGATGATAATGCAGCTATTGAAATATCAAAAATGGAAAATAAAGATGTGGTGGCTGTTGTCGATTCAATTTCTCAATTGTCTCTTGAAGAAACAATGAAATTGGGGATGCAATTTAAAAGATTTCCATTAGGTTGTGATTTAACAGAAGTGGTTGCGGGAACTTGTGCTTCTGATTTGGAATTAATGGATTTGTTGGGAAATTGCAGATTGGCAGATATGATTGGAGCTCCGATTCATATTTGTGCTTATGCATTCTCAGATATTGGTGAAAAATTTGGAATGAGTGGACTTGATGTAATGAAAAAGGTTCACGAAGTCGTGGATGTCCCACTGGATTTGGATCATTTTGGTGAAAATGGTGCAATGAGGCTTCCTAAAAATATTAGTGGATGTGGGGGTGAATGTTATAATAAAGGTCCTGCATTCACAGAATGTCCTCGCGGAAGAATTCATGAAAGATTAATGGATAAGGAACTAGAACAAAAAGATGATAAGGAGGATTGGGTTAAATTATCATCTTCCGTTGCAGTAAATGTGACTTCAGAACAAACTGGTGATGGCCATGCTGCTCCTTTAAAAGAAGCTATAGATATTGCTAATTTAGCTAAAAAATATGATAAAGGTCTTGAATCCATAATGTTTGTTGGTGATGGTTATGATGAAGTGATTACTGGTTTTGAGAAATCCATTGAGATTGGTGCTGATGTTGTTGTAGTTGAAGGGGGGCCATTCAATAGGTGTGAAAATACAACTGAAGCTTTTGCTAAAACTATTGCTGCTGCCAGAATTTTATCTCCCGGAAAAGTTGTTGCAACCAACGGTGCTTATGAGCATGAGGTTCGCGCAGGTTTAAGAAGCGGTTTGAATATGGTAATTACAGGTTTTCCTAAAAACCATCATGGATATATGTGTGGATTTGAACCGGGAACTGCAAGACGAGGTAAATTCGGTCTTCCAAGAGTTATTCAAATTATCAATGAAGAATTCCCTAACAGAGGTCTGCCTGTTCAAAAACATGATTTATTAGCTTTGGCTACTGCTGTTAAAATTGCAGGTTCAGATTATATTTATCCAAGAAAAATCGGGTCTTATGCCATTGGTGACGCGCACTGGGCTACACTTGTTAATTCTACCATGTATAAAAATATTCAATTAAAACATACATTGGATGAAATTGTTAATCTTGCAGAAGGAAATACGATTGCATTGCATGGGGGCAGATTTATCTCCTGGGTAATAGCTAATGAACTGGATAAGTATGTTGATGAAATCATAATTGCTGACGTTGACAGGTGGGTACTGGATAATACTGTAACAAACTTGCAAGATGCTTTGGATGCCACAATTATCGGTGAAACTGATGATAAAAAAGCTTCTAAAAATGCTGATTTTTCAATTGCTTCATCAACAATGATTCCTGTCAAAGAAAATGTACTTAAAAAAGTACCAAATGCTTTGACAATAGTATAATTTCTCCTTTTTATTTTAAAAGGAATTTTTTTACTTTTTATTTTATGATTTTTAAAAACACATTTTTCCATAATCAAAAAATATAAATTATAGTTTTTTCTTAAAGTTTAAATTGTTTGAAAATTATACTATAAAATTAATAGAAGGTAATAATATGAATCATAAAAAACTCATTTTTGTTGGAGTCATTTCAGGTTTAGTTACTGCATTAACTATTGTTTTGGGTGTTGCAGGTACTGTTGTGGGTTCAATTTTGTTTTCTGTTGTTTATAATGTGTTAGCGGAAGGATTTGAGGATTCCGTTTCAAATAAAAGTTTTAATCCAGATTTTGAATGGGATATTGTATATGTAGTTCCATTAATTGTTATTGCCTTAATTCAATTATTATTAATATTTGCTTTACTTGCAGAAATGGGAATTTTACCACATATTTTTGTTAATTTCTTTTTATCTCTTCAGCATTTAACGGATAATAATCTATATAGACTTTTAGGTTTAGGATTATTATTTATTAGTGCATATCCGTTAGTGCTAAAACCAGGATTTGTTAAACAGCGCCATGCTTTAATTTTAGTATTTGTTGGAGTGATATTTTTAGCTAGAGGTTTTGCGGATTTGGGAAATGCTATAACGAATATGTATGATGCTGTCTTTGTTTATTTTGATTTGCCTATTGCAATTATAGCATTTTTATTAATTTCATATGTTATTGTGCAAGTTTTATCTTCCTCAAATAAAAATAATAATTCAAATAATTCAAATAAATCATTTAAACCAATTCCGGTTAAAAATAGAGCTCATGTTAATCATGAAAAAATGAATGTTTCAAAACAGGTTTATAGAAGAGATGATCCTTCTAGGAAAAATTATAAAAAAATACACAATGTTGAATTTAAAGGTAATGTTAGGCATCATCTCAATATAAACAAAAAAAGACCTCATAAAGGTTTCAACAAATCCTCAAGTGAAATTCATTTTGAATCTAATGATTTATTGGATGATTATAAAAAATAGATATTATGGCCAAGAAAAACAAAACTTTAAAAGATATTTTGGATTTAATATTGTATGAAAATCCATCAACTCAAGATGAAATTGCAAGTCGTTTAGGCATTTCACGCAGATATGTAACTCAGTTAATTCAACCTTTAATTAAAGATGGTACGATTAAAAGGGCATATGTCATTGATATGAAAAGTTATGAGGAAGTTGCTGAATCATTAGGTGAATATGTGGGTCCGAAAGATGATTCTGGAAATGTTTTGATTAATGATATGTTATATAATATGTCGAAACATGTTCATTCCCAACTTGAAATGTCTTTTGATGCGATATTGGAGTCTGATGATGATAAAGCAAATAAGGCTTTGGAAATGGATTACACAACAAATAACATGGTTGAAAAAATCAGAACATCTGTTGAAACTATTGCCAGTATTAATTACCATTCAGAATTTTCTAAATCCTTATTATATAATGAAGTAGCTTATGATTTGGAGCGTATTGGTGATTATTGTGCTCATATTGCAAAGTTTGCAATAAATGATATTTATGAAGTTAATGAGTCAATTCTTAAAAAATTAAAGAAAATGTATAAAACGGCTCAAAAAATGCTTCGTTTATCTATGCGTGCTTTTTTGGATGCTCGTACAGAGTTAAAAGATGATATTATGGAATTGGAAGAATCAATACATATACTTCAATCTAAAGCAATTAATTTAATTGCAACTCAGATGGCTGAAAGTTCATTTGATGAAAAAGAGCGTTCAAATTATTTTATTTATCTTTTTAGGGTAATTAAAGCATTTGAACGTATAGGTGATATTTCTGTTGAAATTATGGATGTGGCTATTGAGTTTCATGATAATATTCCAAGACCAACTACTCCACGTACTTTCAGATTAAACTAATTTTTCCATATTATTTTGGATACATAATTCTTCATTTTAAACATGTTTAAATGAATGGTAATTGATTAATCATTTAATTTAATCAAGAGGTATTTTAAAAATTACTGATGGTTAACCAAATAATTAATTGTTTATGTGATGTTATCTATATGTTGTTTTAAAATATGGTTAGTTTATAAAAAAAGTAAATAAAAAAGAATCTAATTGTCGTAGATTCTTCCAGTTGCATGTCTATTTGCCCAACATTGTATACAAACGCCAATCGGCAGTCCTGCAGTATGGGTATGTGCTTTTAATATTTTTACATCTAATGTAGTTGTCTTTCCACCAAGTCCCATAGGTCCAATTCCAGATGCATTAATTTCGGCTAAAATTTCTTCTTCTAATTTTGCAATTTCGGAATCGGGATTTCTCTGACCTACTTTTCCAAGTAACGCTTTTTTACCTAATTTTAAACATAAATCAGAGGTTCCTCCAATACCTACGCCTACAACTGTTGGTGGACAGGGTTTTCCTTTTGCTTTTAGGACGGATTCGACTACAAATTCTTTTATTCCATTAATGCCCTCCGCAGGTAGTGCCATTTTCATGGCATTATTATTTTCTGAACCGAATCCTTTTGGTAAAATTGTTATTTCAAGATAATCCTCGTCAATTAATTCAATATCAATTGGAGGTATGTAGTCTCCAACATTAATGTTGGTATTTTTACGTGATAGCGGATCTACGATATTAGGTCTTATTGGAATTTCTTCAGTTGCTTTTTTAATACCTTCTTCAATTCCTTGACGTAAATTTTCAACTTCAACATTACCAAGTTTAACAAAAACAACAGGTAGTCCTGTATCCTGACACATTGGAATGCCTTTTTGTTCTGCAAGTTCAATATTTTTTAAAATAGCTTCTATATTTAATTTTGCTAAATCATGTTCTTCTATTTGTAATGCGTATTCAAGTGATTTTTTCACATCATCACTAAGAACAATAACAGCTTCTTTGTAAAGTTCATAAACTTTATCTCTAATAATGTCTTTTGAAATCAAAATAAAAACCTTGTAAAATTTAATTATTAATACTTTTGGCTTTTAAAATATTTAAAACTAGTTAAATTTGGATAGCTCCAATAGGACAAACATCAATACAGTGTTTGCATTTATCGCATTTTTCTTCATTAATGGTAATAGCTCCGCCCAATACTTCAATAGCATTATTCGGACATATTTTTATGCATGGTGCTTCGGATGGTTGGCAGTTCATACAAAATAAGGAAGGTGTGTCAACTTCTTTAAGTTGACAATCACTTTCACAAGTTTTACAATTTAAACAATTCATAGAAATTTTCCTATTCATCTAGGACTAGTCTAGCTCTAGCTTGACTTGTAATCACGTGGACAAATCCACCTTTTTTGGAATCTGGTTCGTAAAGTCCTGCAAGCTTTGATATGAATTTTTCCTGATTTTTAGCTTTAACTTTAGCAGGATCCACAATTGAGATAGCTCTTTTCGTACATGCTTTAACACATGCAGGACCTTCTTCCCTATCAGCACATAAGTCACATTTCTCAGCAATGCTTGCTGTATAAGTCATTGCGCCAAATGGACAAACCATTACACATAATCCACAACCAATACATTTAGTTGTATCAACTTTTTCATCTGAAATAGCATCGGTCGGACATATTTTAATACAAGGTGCACTTTCACAATGTTGACATACAATACCATAGAAGGAGGATTCATGTTCTATGATTTTTATTCTTGCTGCAGTATGTACGGATGCACACATGTTTTCACAGTTGAGACATCCATCACATAAATTGCTGTTTACGGAAATTTTTTCCATAGTTTTCCTCCTATAATCCTAATTCACTACATTGTGCGTCTACGTATTTTTGTATTTTTTCGATTTGCTCTTCTTCTAGATGTTTGAATCTTTTTTGTTGTGATAAATACTCTTTTACAGGTTTTCTTTCTTCAGGTGTAAAAGTAATATTAAATTCACCGTTTTCAATTTCATATAATATCCAAGATCCAGTTTCTACAGCTAATCTACCCATTTCAATTGTTTTTTCAGAAGGATATCCCCAACCGGTTGTACATGGTTGCTGTAAGTGGATGTAAGCAGGTCCTTTTATTGAAGCTGCTTTTTTAACTTTGTTGACAAAGTCTTCTGGGTATGCAATTGATGCAGTAGCTACATATGGAATTCCATGGGCTGCCATAATCATTGGCATATCTTTTTTAGGTTTATCTTCTCCGAAACTTCCAATACCGTTTGGTGAAGTTGTAGTTGATGCACCAAATGGGGTTGCTCCACTTCTTTGAATACCAGTATTCATATATGCTTCATTATCGTAACAAATGTAGAGCATGTTGTGTCCTCTTTCCATAGCTCCGGAAAGGGATTGTAAACCAATATCCACAGTTCCTCCGTCACCACCGAAAGCAACAACGTTTACATCATCTTTTCCTTGTATTCTTAATGCAGATTCAACACCGGATGCAACAGCACCTGAGTTTTCAAATGCTACATGAATAAATGGAACTTCCCATGCGGATTCCGGGTATGGTGTAGTCATAACTTCAAGACAACCTGTAGCAGAAATAGCTACAGTATTCTCGCCTAAAGCATTAAGAGCTAATTTTACACCAATAGATGCTCCACAACCAGCACATCCTCTGTGTCCTGGTGCTAATAAATCTTTATCAGGTATATCTACCATATCTATTCCTCCTTAAGTCCAATCCAAGTGACATCTTTTTCTGGCACTTTGGTTTTTTCATATGCTTCTAATATGGATTCTGGGGTTATATCTCTTCCACCTAAACCTGCGATGAATCCATATATTTCTTTATCGATTTTAACTTTCATATCAGCATAAAGTGCTCCACCAATTCCAAATGTGAAGTTTTTATCAATAACAGCTATTTTTTCACAGTTTTTCACTGCTTCGGTTATTGCTTCAACAGGGAATGGTCTGTAAGCTCTAATTTTAAGCAAACCAACTTTTTCGCCTTTTTCTCTTAATTGATTAACAATTCCTCTTATGGTACTACAAATTGATCCCATTGCAACAATTATTATTTCTGCATCTTCGGTTTTATATGGTTCAACAAGTCCATATTGTCTTCCAAAGATTTCTGCAAATTCATCACAAGTTTTTTGGATAACTTCAATTGAATTATCCATTGCAACTTCCATAGCATATCTTGCTTCAGTATAATAAGTTGGGTCAGCAAAGTTACCAATAGACATTGGGTCTTTTGGATCAAGGTATGCATGTTCTGGAACGTATGGAGGTAAAAAGTTATCTACACTTTCTTGATCTGGAATTTCTACTGGTTCAACAGTGTGTGTTAAAATAAATCCATCTAAACATACCATTGATGGAAGTAATACATTAGGATTTTCTGAAATTTTATATGCCATTAGAGTACTGTCTAATGCTTCTTGAGCATTTTCAACATATATTTGTAACCAGCCTGAATCCCTTTGAGCAATGGAATCTTGTTGATCATTCCAGATATTTAATGGAGCAGAAATTGCTCTGTTTGCATCAGCTAAAACGAATGGTGTTCTCATACCTGCTGCTGCAAATAATATTTCGTGCATTAACATTAATCCTTGTGAAGATGTTGCTGTAAATACTCTTACTCCAGCACCACTAGCTCCAACAGCAGCACTTATAGCACTGTGTTCAGATTCTACTTTTACATATTTAGCATCAATTTTTTCATCAGCAACATATTGTGCTAAATATTCTGAGATAGTAGTTTGCGGAGTAATTGGATAAACAGGAATAACTTGTGGTTTAGCTAATCTTACAGCCTCTGCAACTGCTTTATTTGAGGTCATTACTTCTTTTACCATTTAATCACTCTCTTTATTCTTTTATCATTTCGATTGCATCTGAAGGACATTCGTAGGCACAAATTCCACATCCTTTACAGAAGTCATAATCAATATCATGTTGTTTGTTTACACTAGAATCTGGACAAAAGATAATACAATTTTCACAATCAATACATTTTTCTTTGTCTAAAACTGGTTTGAAAGTTCTCCAACTTCCAGTTTTATTATTTCTAGTATTACCGGGGTTTTTAATTACACATCCTATACTTACCATATTAATCACCCTCATCCCATTTCATAAGCTTTTCTAGTAGCTTCTACGTTTAATTCTCCAACTTTTCCTGGAAATGTTTCTGCAATCACTTCAAGAAGTGATTCAATACTTACTGCTTGGGTTTTCTTAGCAAAAAATCCTAAAATAATAGTATTTACAATGTTACGACCTAACATGTCTAATGCAATTCCGGTTGCATCAATACTGTGGACTTCATGTTCTCCACTACCTTTAAAGGTTTCAGTATTGATAATTACTTCAGTATTGTCTTTAATTCCTGAAAAAACATCCACTACATTCAATAATCCATCATCTAAAACTAATACATAGTCTGGATTATAGACTTGGTATCTTAAATCGATTGGCTTATCATCAATTCTTGTGAAAGCCATAACTGGAGCCCCTCTACGTTCTACTCCAAAAAATGGAAAAGCTTGTGAATATTTACCGTCTTTAAATGCTGCTTTAGCCAAAATTTCTGCAGCAGTTACGGCACCTTGTCCACCTCTTCCATGGAAACGAATTTCAATCATTAATTTTTCCTCCATATATTTATCATGTATAATCATTATAAATTACAAAATATATAAATCTTATGTTATATTTTTATTTTACAATATTTTTGTTTAAATTTTTATTAATAATGCTTTTTTTTATTGTATTTTTTTTAAAATTTATATTTTAGTCCCTCCAAATGAATATTAAAAAGATTTAGTATTATTAGTTTGTTTTAAAAAAGTTTGACTTTTTCAAAGATTTAATATAATATAATTGGTATATTATAATCATTGAGGGTTATTATGAAGGTTTTAATTATCACTGGAAATTTAGCATATCCATTAATAAAAAGTGTTGTAGCAGATTCATCTCAGAATGTTATGGTACATATTGCAGATACTCAGGTTGCAGCTTTTTTAACTCCTAAAATGATTATTAAAGAAGTTAAAACTTATTTTGAAGATCAACTGGACGATATTGATTTAATTTTAGTTCCGGGTTTAATAAAAAAAGGAACTCGGGAAATAACAAAAGAACTTGGAATTCCAACATTTAAAGGCTCTACTGATGGAGCAGATTTGGCAATGGTTTTAAATTTGTTGGATAACATAGAACTATCGGAAGATAAACCTGCAGATAAATTAATCGAAGAAGAAAAAAGAAAAGAAGCATTCAAAATAATTGAAGACTTTGAAAATGATGCTGAAAATATTGAAAAGCTTCTTAAAAAACCGAATAATATCATGATTGGTAAATTGCCTGTGGGTGAAGATTTCCCTATGAGGGTTTTAGCCGAAATAGCTAATGCGCCTTTTTTATCAAAAGAAGCATTAATTAACAAATGCCAATATTTTATTGATTGTGGAGCAGACATGATAGATATTGGTATGGCTGCAGGGGAAGATTTTTCAGATAAAATACCTGAGTTAATTAATACATTAAGACCCATTGTGGGAGACAGGCCTTTGAGTATTGATACATTAAATGCAAATGAAATTAAGGTTGCTGCTGAAAATGGAATTGATTTTGTTTTAAGTGTGGATTTGGGTAATCAATCTAAAGTAGTTCCATTATTAAAAGAAAAAGGAATTCCTGCAGTTTTGCTTCCAACCAATTATAGTGAAGGAATCACACCAAAAACTCCTGAAGAACGTGTTGAGTTTATGAATCAATTAATTAAAGATACTGATGGTTTAAAATATGTTGCCGATTTAATTTTAGACCCAGTTAACAGTGCAAGTATTGTGGAGTCAATTATTGCATGTAAAGATTTTCATAATATTAATAAAGCACCAATATTTTTTGGTGTAGGTAATGTAACTGAGTTAATGGATGCTGATTCTGGTGGAGTAAACGTATTGCTTGCGGGAATAGGTATGGAACTTGGTGTAAGCATATTATTCACTCCAGAAGAAAGTGGAAAAACAAGAGGCAGTGTTTATGAGCTTTCAACCGCATCAAAAATGATGTTTCTTGCAAAACATAGAAAATCCATACCTAAAGATTTGGGAATTAACCTTGTTGCATTTAAGGATAAGCATAAAAGAAATGATATTATTGTAAATGAATTGGATGGAATTCCTCAAGCAAAACTTTCTAAACCTTTAAGATTTGTTCGTGATAAAGCAGGTAGTTTTAAAATTAATGTGGATTATGGAACTACTGTAAGTGAAAGCAGAATTATTGCTACTCATTTTAAGAAAAATAATGCGGATTTAGTCATTGTTGGAAAGAATGCAAAAGAAATCTATGAAGAAATAATAAAAAAAGAACTCGTTACTCGCATGGAACATGCAGCTTATCTTGGAAGCGAACTTCAAAAAGCCGAAATTGCAATGATAACGGGTAAAGAATATGTTCAGGATTTTGAATTATTTAAAAATCCTGACCAATTTAAAAATTAATTTTTTTTTAGTCATGTAGGATCAACTATATCTCCACCTGGAGTTGAGCCTCCTCCACTGTCAGAGCCTCCTCCACTATCGGAACCTCCTCCACTGTCAGAGCCTCCTCCACTGTCAGAGCCTCCTCCACTATCGGAACCTCCGCCGCCGGATGAACTTCCGCCGCCGGATGAACTTCCGCCACTAGATGAAGAACCGCTTGAACTTGGAGTGCTACTTGAACTATGACTTGAACTGGTATCTGAACTATTGCCAGTTAAAAATGAAAGCAAACTATTATTATTGGTTTTATTGGTGTGGTTTACATCAGTTATATTATTACTTGTATTATTATTTAAACTGGTTGTGTAAACAACAGCCCCCATAGTTAATATAATTATTGCAACTATTACTGCCAAAATAACCATATTATCAAATTTCATTTAAACCCTCCAATATTAAATTAGATTAGTATTATATTTTATCCATTTATATATATAACTTTTTTCATAAACTTTAATTAATATATTATATACATAAATTAATTAAGTAAAAATATTTTGGTGTTTAAATTTGCAAAGTGAAGAATTAAGTATTAAAGATATTGATAAAGCTCTTCTAAAAGAGCAATATGTTTCTAATAAGGAAATATCAACTACATTGTTTTTATCTTTTTTATTGGCTAAGCCAATGTTAATTGAAGGTCCGCCAGGTGTTGGTAAAACAGAACTTGCGAAAGTTGTAGCAAAAACTTTTGATAGGGATTTCTTTAGAATTCAATGTTATGAAGGAATTACTTTTGAACAGATTGTTGGTGAATGGAATTATCAAAAACAATTATTGCATTTAGAAGCTGCAAAAAATACGCAGGATAAAGAGGATACTATTTTTGAAGATGAATATTTTATTAGAAGATCACTTTTAAATGCTTTTTTAAATGATAATGATTCAGTTTTACTTATTGATGAAATTGACAAAGCCGATGAGGAAGTTGAAAGTTTTCTCCTCCAAGCATTAGGGGAACAGGAAATAACTATTAATGATTTGGGTACTTTTCAACTGCAAAATGATTTAATTGTTATTTTAACTTCTAACTCACAAAGATCACTTTTGGATGAAACTAAAGACAGATGTTTGTTCTTATATATTCCATATCCTAGTGTTGAGAGGGAAATTGAAATTGTCAAATCTAAACTTCCGGAAGCTGATGATGATACAGTCTCAAAAGTTGTCAAAATTGTTCATGAAATTAGAAATCTTAATCTGCTTAAAAAACCTTCAGTTAGAGGAACTGTTGATTGGGTTAAATCTATTTCAAATTTAAAAACTAAAAATACCTCTGAAGCTATGAAAGAAAGTATTGGTGTAGCTATTAAAACTGAAAGTGATAAAAAACGTGTTATTAAGGATGTCCTAGATAGGAAATAGTAATATGGTTGAAAAAATAGTTAACTTATCCAATCAATTGCGGGAAGCAGGTTTACCGGTTAGTGTTAGAAGCACTTTTTCAGCTAATGAAGTTTATCTTGAACTTGGTGAAATGGATAGGGATTTGCTTCGTACTGCTTTAAGAGCAATTTATGTTAAAGACAAATATGATATTCCTAAATTCAACAAAATTTTTGAAGAGATTTTCAAAAAAGAAAAGGAAAAATCCGAAGCAGAGGAAATGCTTGAAAAAGGTAAGGCGTATAGGGGAACAGGCCCCAAATCAAATAAATATATTATTAAAAAACAAAATAATGCCTATAGAAAAGTTCAAAAGGAAAAAATCAATAATGAAAAGTTAAAAATGCTGTCTGGCCAACCATTATTGGAAGAAGTTAAAGAACTTGAACGTGACGGAGAATTAATGAACAAAGATTTAACTAAACTTAATAGATTTGATCCTAGGATGCTTGAAATTTGCCAAAGATTAGGTAGAAGAATAGCTAATAAACGTTCAAGACGTAAAATACGCTCATCTTCTCATAAAATAGACATGAGAAAAACTATAAGAGCAAATTTAAAATATGGTGGAGTACCAATTGAACTGGTCATGGCCAAACCAAGACCCCATAAAAATGAACATTTATTCTTAAATGATATCAGCGGGTCCTGTGAATGGATTAGCAGCTGGTTTTTCATGTTAATGTTTTCTGCACAAACTGCATTCAAACATTCAAGAACATTTGAATTTGATAATAAGGTAATAGAAACAACCGATGCCTTAAAAGAAGAATACTTAATAGATTCATTTGTCAAAGTAAAAGATTTGCGAGTAAAAAATATGATGGTTCATGGAACCTCAGACATGTACTCTGCATTCAAACAATTCCAGGAAAAAGCAAATTTAAATAATAAATCCTATGTAATAATACTATCTGATTGCAGAGATTGGGCAGGTCCAAAACAAAATGGAATACCTGCAAGCGTACATTTAATAGAAGAGATGGTTCGTGACTCTAAAAAAGTTGTAATTCTAAATCCTGAAGATAGGAATAAATGGGATATAGTTGACAGTTGTGTTTCACTTTATGAAGATGCTGGAGCACATGTATTTGAAGTTAATACGCTTAATCAATTAGCTCAATTTGTAGAGCAAATGTAGGTGAAAATATGGATTGTACCAAATGCGGTAATCCTAATGTCATTATTAAAAAAGAACAATCCGGTCAATATTTATGTAAAGATTGTTTTATAGAATCAATTGAAAAAAAGGTTATTAAAACTGTTAGAAAAGAAAAATTACTGGATAAGGGAGATAAAGTTTTAGTTGCCCTTTCTGGTGGAAAAGATAGTGTAACAACACTTGAAATATTAAATTCTTTTCGTGAAATGAATATTATTGATATCTGTGCCGTAACAGTAGATGAAGGAATCGATAATTATCGCCAGGATGGTGTTGATATAGCTATTCGCCATGCTGAACGATTGGGCATAGAGCACAAAGTAGTTTCACTGAAAGATACTTATGGCATTACATTAGATGAAATAATGCAAAAACCTAATCATAAGGGTTCATGTTCATACTGTGGTGTTTTTAGAAGAACAATAATTAATAAGGCCGCCCGTGAAATGGGAGCAACAAAAATTGCCACAGGCCATAACTTAGATGATGAAGTTCAGGCAATAATGATGAATTATCTGGAAGGTAATACTGATAATTTAACTAAATTAGGTGCTAAAACAGAATCGAAAGCAGAAGAGTTCACTGTTAAAATCAAACCATTGCGTGAAATTCCAGAACGTGAAATTGGTTTGTATGTTGTTGCAAAAGAATTGGAAGTTCACTTTGCAAGTTGTCCATATGCGCAACAGTCATTTAGAGGTGAAGTCTCAGAAGTAATAAATAAATTAAGTGAAGCACATCCAACTATTAAATATTCAACATTACGAGGATATGATAAAATTAAAAATGCACTTAATGATGATTTTAGAAAAGATTATGCTCATGGAAGATGTGTAAAATGCGGTGAACCTGCAGCTAATAAATTATGCAAAGCATGTTCATTTATAGAAGAATTAAAAGGTGATTAAATGTCTTTTACTTTAAAATATACAAATGTTTCAGAATCAAGAGAAATACCTAATGAAAATTACACAATTAAAGATCTGATTATGGAATTGGGTTTATCAAGTCAAACTGTTGTATCAAAACAAAATGATGAACTGGTTATAGAAGATACTGTAATAAATGACGGCGATGAAATAAAATTAATCCAGATAATATATGGAGGCTAACTTTGAAAATTAGTTATGAATGCGGGGCATGTTTTTTAAGGCAAGCTCGTGAAGCTATGGATTTAGCAACAGATGATGAGGATTTAAAAATAGAAATTAATAATGAAATTTTTAAATTTCTGGCCACTACATTTAAAAAAGGAACTAATTCTAATAAAACCGGTTCTTATATTCATAATCTTGTAAAAAATAGAACTAATTGTCCGGACCCATATATAAATGAAAAAAAATTGGGTAATGAAATTGCATTAAAGTATCTTCCTTTAGCAAAAAATATTTTAAAAGAAAATGATACTTTAGAAAATCGAGTTAAAATAGCTATTGTCGGTAACATATTGGATTTCGGTGCCTTTGAATTGGGTGATGACATTGAAAAATTTATTAAAGATGCTTTGGGAAAAGATTTGGCTGTTAAAGATATCAAACCTTTTGAAAATTCCCTTCAAAAATATGATAAATTATTATATTTGGTTGATAATACAGGAGAAATCGTATTTGATAAATTATTATTGTCTAAAATTAAAGAATATGATATTGACATTACAATCGCCGTTAAATCCAAACCAATTTTAAATGATGCCTGTATGGAAGATGCGATAAATACTGGCCTTGACAAATTTGGCGAAATTGTTGAGATTGGTGCTGGAACTGTTGGTTATGTTGATAGTGAAATTTCTGAGGAGTTTAGAGAAATTTTTAATCAGCATAAATTCATAATATCTAAAGGAATGGGTAATTATGAAGGATTAACGGAAATTGATTTATCCAATAAAGATGTTTATTTTTTACTTTGTGCTAAATGCACTACTATAGCAAAGGACATAGGAGTTAACTTACACGACATGCTACTTTTTAAAAAATAGTGATAATATGAATATTGCTTTTATAGGATTTGGAAAAGTTGCCTATACCCTTTCAAGGTTAATCAAATCTCCAGATATTAATTTTCTAACGTCAACTGAAAAAAGGTCTAATGACACCATTGATTTAATAAATAAATCAAATATTGAAGTTTATGATTCATTTAGAGAGGCTTTGGAAAATTCGGAAATTATCATTTCTGCAGTAACTCCATCAAAAGCCGTTGAAGTTGCTGATATGTATGGACCATATTGCAATGGAATTTATTTGGATTTAAATAATATATCTCCAGATACATCAGAAAAGATTAGCAATGTTGTTGATAATTTTGTTGATGGTGCGATTATTGGAAAAATCGATTCAAAAAATCCTACCTTGTTTTTGTCAGGTGAGAACGCACATAAATTATTATTTTTAAATGATTTTTTAAATGTCAATATTATTTCGGACAATATTGGTGATGCATCTAAATTGAAATTGCTTAGAAGCACATACACCAAGTCACTATCTGTTTTATTGATAGAAACATATGATTTGGCTAAAAAACTAGATTTGGAAGATGAATTTTTTGACACTTTGTCAATAACTGATGGGGATGATTTTAAAGACAAATCCCTTTCCAGAATAAATAATACTTTAAAATCTTCAAAAAGAAAAGCAGAAGAACTTGAAGAAATTTTAAATTATTTTAATAGTGATGAGTTAGATATGGTTAATGCCGCCCTAAATAAACTTAAGCAATTTTAACGTTGATTTTATATCCTTTTTTATCTTTTTTACTTTTTGCAGTAACAGGAATAAAATGAGAGTCCATAATATATCTTAAATAAGTTACTTCTTTTGCAGGTAATCTTAAATTAGTTTTAATCTTTTTACCTTCACTTTTAATTTGAACTGAAATTTTATTGTTTTTATCAACATATAAATCCCCATTCAAGTTTTCCTTCATTATTTTTGTTTCAAATCGTGTAAGATTTAAACCGGCATTAAGTTCTAATGGAACATCATTAACTTCAATATTTCCCTGTCTGAAGTTATTATTCGCTTCTTTTGCACTCATTCCCTCCGTAGTTTTTGATGCAACATACCATGCCCTTTCAATTACTTTAGAAACTTTTTGCATTTCCGGAATAACTCCTTTAGATTCATATCTTTTCATTAAATCCATCACTTCTTTTTTCGTGACGTCTTCTTCAATGGAACTTATTGCGAGACGAGTCATAACAGGACCATAATCTGACCTTCTAAATGATGCCCAAACAGATTCGGGATTGGAATAAACTCTTTTTTTAATAATTTGATTTATTGTCTCACCATTTAAATAAGCTATTTTTGTAAGGTTTCCTCTTGAATAGGTATTCATCCTTTTATAAATGCTGTTCCAGTCACGGTCAAAATTAATATTGTTTTTTTCAATTTCTCTTTCAAGAATTTCCACACTTGATTTGGGAAGTAATTTTTTAATTTCACCGGTTATAACATAATCGTTATCAATAATGGACTGCCGAATTAAACGACCGGAATATTTTTCTTTTTTAAGCTCTTTTACAATATGAAATTTTAGTTTGGAGCCTAAAAATTCATTTAATGCATACCATCTTATTTCATTTCTATTTGTGTAATTTTTTGGCATTCCAACGAAATTGCCTTCATCAATAAATTTTTGGGCTTTGGAAGCAATTTCGTTTAGTGAAATACTTGCTGATGTAATATAGTCTGTTGCACCGTCATCAATCATTTTTTGAAGTCTGATGGGAACACTGTATGAGAGAACCAGTCTGTGATGAAGACCTTCAAATGATTTGATTTCATCTGCACCTAAAGCCAGTGCCATTTCGCTTCTGGCTTCGAAACTTGTAAAAAATGGAGCGTGATTGGCACTAAAACCTTTATTTAAATATACTACTAACTTTTTAGATTCATTATCAGCAATTTTTCGAGCTTCTTTAATTAATTTTTCATGTCCTTTATGCACAGGATCAAAATCTGCACTTATACAAATCAAAATAAACACCAAAAAAAGAATTTTAAGAGATTAATCTATTAATCTCATTATACCACATATTATTAACCATATTCCAATCAATGTGCCCAAAATAATTGGATCGGCAACATAAGAACCAATTATAATATAACATACACCTAATATGATTCCGATTATTCCAATGTAAAATCCATATTTGGAGTTACGATTGTTAATTAATGAAACGACACCTGCAATAATCAATATAATTCCTGCTAAGTAAAGACTTATTCCAGCTAAAAATGCAAATATTGCTGGATTAAATATTAATCCGATACTTATTAAAAGAAGCACCACTCCCAAAGATAAATCAGCAATGGCACCATATTTGTTATAGTCAACTATTGAAATTCCCATCATTAATGAATAAATGGATATGAATAAAACAGATAATCCAATTATTGCACTGGGAGTTATCACTCCAAGCAATGGAAATGAAATAATCATTATTCCAAAGATAATGGCAAGTAAACTAACGATTTTATTTTTCATCTATAAATCCTCCAATACAATAATATTAATATTTTATATTATTTAATATAATGTGATATGTTTTATTTTAACTGTGGATTGGTTCATATCAGAATTTTTCACTTCAGCCAACCATTCATCTTTACACTCACAGTCATATTCAATAATACTTTGAGTTAAATTACAATCAATAATCATATGTTTTAAATCTTTATTGCATTTTTTACAATTATAAGGACCTCTTCTTGAACCAAATCCTGACGTATCAAGAAGTGAGGGAATATCAACTTCACGTCTAACTGTATTGATAATTTCTATACAGCTCCAAATCCATGGGGGTTGATAAGCACCTTTCCTCCATAATCTTTCGATTAGTGTTCCGCTATGGATTGTAGCAGGACAGAAGGATAATCTATCCACACCAATGGCTTTGCAGTCTTTTGCAGTTTGTATTGCTTCAGCTATTGCCTGTGATTCACTTAAAAGAATAGGCTTTACAAAAATATATGCTTTGGATTTAAGGTTATATCCTTTTTTGTCTCTTAAATCCTGCATCAATTCAACAGCATCTTTGAAATCATTAAAAGTAAATCCTTTATTTATTTTATTTAATCTGGTATAATCATTGGATGTTTCAAGACCGATACTTACTTCAAATAATCTATCTCCAATAATATTAAAAATATCATCCAAATATTCTTCTTTTACATATTCCGGTCTTGATTCAACAATAATTTCCGAAACGTTTTTCATATCCGCTAGTGTGGTTAATATTTCATCACGTGCAGCTATTGGAAGTTCATAAGGATTTAAAAAACTGCCTGATGCGAATAATTTTACAGCTATTTTCTCTTCATTTTCAATGTCAAATCGTGATAGGTGATCGTTGAATATGTCAAGAATGGTTTTGCTGTCAATCGGTTCTAATGTACAATCAGATACATAACTGCACATTGTACATCCGCCACTATCTCCTAATGCCCAAGAGCATCCGGGTGTTGGAAGAATTATAAATAGTGTTTTTGAAATGCCGTCATAGGTTAAATCATCATTATACCAACTTGCACCAACTTGTTCTGGTGTCTTAGGCTCTTTTCGCTCAAAAGCCCTACTTCGAATTTCTTTACATAAGTTTTCAATTTCCATTATAATATTATTGGAATTATGTTATAATTAAAATTGTTGTTAAAAAAAGTATTGTTATTAAGTTGTGTATATGTGTTTTAAAAAAATAAAAAGAAAAAGGAAGCAAGTTTAGAAACTTGCAATAACTTCTCCTAATAATTTAATGGATTCTTCTACATCTTTACCAACAGGAGAACCTGCTACGTATTGAGTTACACCCATTTCAGCTAAGCCTTCAATTTTAGGGATGAATTCTTCAGGAGTACCACATACTGAGAATGCGTCGAGTGCTTCGTCAGTTACAGCACCGATAGCTCCACCGAAGTCACCTTTAGCTAAGAAGTCACCCATTTTGGTGTTGAATCCTTCAGGTAATCCGTGTCTTTCGATTACTGGAGGTGGGGAACCTGCTGCAATAAATGCAACAACGATTTTAGCTGCGTTTTTAGCTGCGTCAGAGTCAGGTCCGATTGAAGTTGCAGTGTATGCACCAACATCGAATGATTTGTCTCCGCCAGCTGCTGCGAGACCTTTTTTAATCATAGGCATAGCTGCTTCGTAATCTTTAGGGTTGGAAGCGTTAATTAATACACCATCTGCGATTTCTCCAGCAGTTTCTAACATTTTAGGACCTTGTGCACCCATGTAAATAGGGATTGCGTCTTGTACTTTTTTAACTCCACCTAAAGCTGCTCCAGCTTCGGTTTTTTCTCCAGCTAATAAAGTGTTAATGTCAGCGATTGCTGCTTTGATGGTAGATACAGGTTTAGTCCATTCAATTCCTAAAGCATCGAAAGTTGCTTTGTCACCAGGACCAATACCGAAGGTTGCTCTACCTTCTGAGATTTCGTCAATAGTTGCGATTGCAGAAGCGGAAATTGCAGGGCTTCTTACATATGGGTTGGTTACACCAGGACCCATTTTAATAGTTTCAGTTTCAGATGCAATTAATGCTAAGGTTTCGTATACGTTTTTATTGTTATAGTGATCAGTGATCCATGCGTATTCAAAACCGACGTCTTCTGCTATTTTTACTAATCTTACGAGTTCTTTTAAAGGTATTTGAGGTACGAATTCTATACCAAATTTCATATTTTATCACCAATTAAATTATATGTATTGGTATATATAAAGTAATTTTTATTTAATTTAATTAGAAAGTTTTAAATAGGTATTATTTTTTTGGGGTTATTTATTTATAAATAATTTAATAATATCTGATAAGTATTACAAATTTATTTTTTTTTATTACTTTTAATTTTGTTATCGGTGATTGCAACAGTTTGAAAATTTTTAATTTAAAAATAAATATAAATTATTATTTTTTTAATATAAGTAATAATATTAATTATATTTTTTATTAATCTATTTTAAATTATTTATTATTATTTATATTTAGTTTTGCAATTTATTTTAATTAATTTTGTTAGTATAATATCTCCATCTATTAGATGTGCTATATGTTTTATGGCGATGACCTAAGTCTTATTGTATTTGACAATTATGACTATGATGGTTGCTTTTCCGCATGTAGCTATAATTTATCATATTTATTGATTATATTTTTATTCATTGAATATGCTTTCATGAGTACCTGAGTTTTTTCGGGTATGATGTTGGTTTTGTAGATGTGGTGAAATTTGGTTATAGAACTTTTTATGACACAAATTTTAGTGTAATTACTCGTCTATATTTTTTTAGCGTACTTCATAATTTATTTTTATTATGTCTGTTATGTGTTCAATTCTGTTTGATCCTGGCAGATGCTACTGCTATTGGGATTCGATTAAGC
>CACXWH010000004.1 GCA_902771225.1 uncultured Methanobrevibacter sp.
AACGCGCACAACAGCATTATCAGTCAATAAAGACTGCACTAACATACATCTCATAATCCAAGATGTGTGGCAAATTATTGATTCTATCTCGTCGCACTTGTCAAATGCTCTTTGAAATAGTTTATATACCTAAGAACAATAATATATTTATTATGGCAGAAGAGTCTAAAAAACAAATAGTCATTAAAGGAGCACGAGAGCATAATTTACAGAATATTGATGTTAGTGTTCCCCGTGATGAATTTATTGTAATTACTGGATTAAGTGGTTCTGGAAAGTCTTCATTAGCTTTTGATACCATTTATGCTGAAGGACAACGCAGATATGTTGAATCATTGTCTGCTTATGCAAGACAGTTTCTGGGGCAGATGAAAAAACCGGAAATGGAGTATATAGAGGGTTTATCTCCAGCTATTTCAATTGACCAAAAAACAACAAGGGAAAACCCAAGATCTACAGTAGGTACTATTACGGAAGTTTATGATTATTTAAGATTATTATTTGCGAGAATTGGAATTCCACATTGTCCCAATTGTGGACGTGAAATATCACATCAAACTATTGGCCAGATTGGGGATAGCATTATAGAAGAAGGCGAAGGCCTTAAAATTCAGATATTATCTCCAATTGTACGTGACAGAAAAGGTCAGCACAAAGATGTCTTTGAAGATTTAAGAAACAAAGGTTTTGTTCGTGTAAGGGTTGACGGTGAAATTCGTGACCTGGAAGAAGACATTGACCTTGCCAAAACATATAGGCATAACATTGAAGTTGTTGTGGACCGTTTAAAGATAAGAAAAGATGTTGATTTTAAAAGAAGATTGGTAGATTCACTGGAAACTGCAGCAGAATTTGCAGACGGATTGATTAATGTATTATTTACAGCAGATGACGGTGAATATGAGAAAAAATACTCAGAACACTTTGCATGTGTTGATTGCGGAATTAACTTTGAAGAATTAACTCCTCGTATGTTTTCATTCAACGCTCCTCAGGGAGCATGTCCGGAATGTAATGGTATTGGTTCTAAAATGGAAGTTGACCCGGAATTAATAGTACCAAATCCTCATTTAACATTAAATGAGGGAGCTATTGCACCATGGTCAAAATCTTCTAAAAGAGAAAACTATTATTATCAGATGTTGGAAGCGGTTTCAAATTATTTTAACTTTAGTATGGATGTTCCATTTGATGAACTTCCTCAGGAATATCGCGATACTATATTATATGGTTGTAATGATAAGATTCCATTTACTTTTAAAAGAAGAAACAAATCTTACATGGTTAACCGTAGATTTGAAGGTGTTATTCCAAGAATGGAGAGATTATATCTTGAAACCAAATCCAATTATTCAAGAAAATATATTTCAAAATTCATGAGCGATAGAAAATGTCATGTTTGTAACGGTAAGAGACTACGTCCGGAAGTGCTTGCAGTTACTGTTGGGGGAAAATCCATAGCAGACGTTGTAGAATTACCTATTAAAGATTCATATCAGTTTTTCCTGGATTTGGAATTAACTGAAAGAGAATTATTCATTGCAAAAGAAGTTCTAAAAGAAATCAGAGAAAGATTAAAGTTCCTGGTTGATGTGGGACTTGACTATTTGTCAATGGAGAGGTCTTCCGGTACCTTATCCGGTGGGGAAGCTCAAAGAATCCGTCTAGCTACCCAAATAGGTTCTGGTTTGGTCGGTGTTTTATATATCTTGGATGAACCAAGTATAGGTCTTCATCAAAGGGATAATGTAAAATTAATAGGAACACTAAAAAGACTTAAAAACCTTGGAAATACTGTAGTGGTTGTTGAACATGACGAAGAGACCATTTTGTCTGCCGATCATGTTGTAGATATTGGTCCTGGTGCAGGTGAACATGGCGGTAAAGTAATTGCTCAGGGAACTCCGCAGGAAATCATGATGTGTGAAGATTCTGTCACCGGAAAATATTTATCAAGAAAAGAGGTAATTGATGTTCCTGAAACTCGCCGTGAAGGAAATGGCCAAATCATTACTATTAAAGGAGCAAAACAAAATAACTTAAAAGACATTGATGTTGAAATTCCTTTAGGTAAATTCACATGCGTCACCGGTGTGAGCGGTTCTGGAAAAAGTAGTTTAATTAATGAAATCCTTTATAAAGGAACAAAAGGTGAACTTTCTAATAAATTCACTTTTGCAGGTAAATATGATAAAATTGAAGGATTAAAAAACATAGATAAAGTCATAGCTATTGATCAAAAACCTATTGGACGTACACCAAGGTCAAATCCTGCAACATATACTGGTGTATTTACAGATATTCGTGATTTATTTGCTAACACTCCGGAATCAAAGGCAAGAGGATATAAACCTGGAAGATTTTCTTTCAATGTAAAAGGCGGAAGATGTGAAGCATGTTCCGGTGATGGTATTGTTCAGATTGAAATGCACTTTTTAGCTGATGTTTATGTTCCATGTGAAGTCTGTGGCGGTAAAAGATATAATGATGAGACTTTGGATGTTCGCTACAAAGGTAAGAATATCTATGAAGTTCTAGAAATGACCGTAGAAGAAGCATTGGAATTTTTTGAACATATTCCGAAAATACATAAAAAGCTTAAAACATTGGATGATGTGGGGTTAGGTTATATGAAAATAGGACAGCCCGCAACAACATTGTCCGGTGGTGAAGCTCAAAGAATTAAGCTGGCTAAAGAATTATCAAGAACAAGTACCGGAAATACTTTATATATTTTAGATGAACCTACAACAGGTCTTCATTTTGCAGATATTAAACGTTTGCTTGATGTACTTGCCAGATTAACAGATGCAGGTAATTCGGTTGTTGTTATTGAACATAATTTGGATGTCATTAAAACTGCAGACCATATTATTGACCTGGGTCCTGACGGAGGAGATGGCGGAGGACGTGTTATTGCAACAGGAACTCCGGAAGATGTATCTAAAAGCGGAACTTATACCGGGGAGTTTTTAGATAAAATACTTAATGAAAATATAACTCCTTATGCAAAGGAATTAATGGATGCTAAGTAATCTTAGCATTTTTTTCTTATTTTTTTAAAATGCTTTGAATCCAAACTATTATTAATAAAGATAATATAAAAGTAATAGATGAGGAGATAATGTGAATTTTAATTTATATGAAGCATTTTTAATTTTTATTCGTGGTGTATTAATGGGTTCTGCCGATATTGTTCCAGGTGTTTCCGGTGGAACAATGGCATTGATAACTGGAATTTACGGCCATTTAATAGAAGCAATAAGTAATATAAAATTTGGATTTTTAAAACCTTTATTTAAAGGCGATTTTAAAGGATTTTGGAATCAGTTGCTTGAAGAAATTGATTTTAAATTTTTAATTCCATTACTTTTAGGTATTGGTGTTGCTTTTTTAACATTAGCTAAAGTAGTTACTTATTGTATGGATACACATACTGCATTAACCTATTCATTCTTCTTAGGATTGATTATAGCTTCTGCTGTGGTATTATTTAAAAAACTTAATAAACTTGACATTAAAACCATTCTCTTTGCAGTGCTTGGAGCTGTTTTAACTTATATTTTCGTAAGTTTAAATCCAATCGCAGCTAATCATTCTTTATTAGTTCTATTTATTTCAGGAATGATTGCAATTTGTGCTATGATTTTACCTGGTGTTTCAGGATCATTTTTATTATTATTGCTTGGACAATACAAATACATGTTGAATGCTCTTCATGAACTTCATTTCACTGAAATAATTGTTTTTATTGTTGGTGCGGTAATCGGTATTCTTGGATTTTCAAAAATATTAAATTACCTACTTAAAAATCATGAAGAAGTAACCATGGCATTTCTTATTGGAGTCATGCTTGGATCACTTAAAGTTCCTGCTGTTGAAATTGTTAATTCTACTGCTTTAAACATTTCAGCCATATTCCCATGTTTGATTGTTGCAATTATTGCTTTTGTAATTATTTTAATTATGGAAACTAAATTTGATTACATTGAGTAATCAAATTTAAATACTTTTTTTTAGATTCTTAAAAATTTTACAGACTCACATTTTTTTTAAAATTAATCATTACTATACTTAAACATTTTTAAAACTAATTATGGACACTATAAAATATTAATTTTAGCATATAAAAAAATAAGAATCCTTTTTAAATATATAATTATATCCAATTTAATATGCAGTAAAATTTGTATATTTTATTTATTTTCTAATACAAAAACTGTATTTTATCTTTTTTATAAAATTATACAGATTGATTATATTTTCTTAAAATATAATTATCTGTTCAATTATTATACGGCAGGTATTTATACTATTAAGTAAATAAATAACTGTATAATTATTGTGTGGGAGAGAATGCACATATGAAAAATAAATATATAATTAGTATATGTATATTTGTAATTTTTATGTCGATGACTGGCATATCGGCAAGTGAAAATGTAGATCAGACAGACAGTTTAGGATTATCAATAGAAGATAATATCGAAACTGCAGAAGATGAACTGAAAATAATCAGGCAAACACCTGGTGAAGTTGAATTAAAAGAAAATGAAAACCAGACAATGAATTCCAATATTTTAGGAATATCAAATGAAGATGAAATCCTAGGAGCTAAGGATATTTATGTCAAAGGTGATACATTCGAGGATATTCAAAATGCAATTAACGGTGCAGAAACTGGAGATATTATTCATCTGAATGGAACATATACAAATAATTTGGTGAAGCGTATCGAAATTAATAAAAATATTTCTATTATTGGTAAAGACAATGCTACTTTAGATGCAGAAGGTCAATCTAGTATATTTTATGTTAATTCCAGTAAAATAAACATACAAGACATTACTTTTAAAAATGGTAACGTTAGGTTTATACATCCTTATTTAGAGATTCGTTCTGGTGGTGCTATTTTTTTTGCAAATGCTATTTCTAATTCCAATATTAATGCTACGTTCATTAACAACAAAGCAGTACAGAATGGTGGAGCAATCTATTTTAATGGAGCGGTTTCAAATTCAAATGTTATGGGAATATATACCAACAACACAGTAAAACAGGATGGTGGAGCAATCTATTTTAATGGAGCGGTTTCAAATTCAAATGTTATGGGAATATATACCAACAACACAGTAGGATGGGCTGGTGGAGCAAACATTTTCGGTAGTGTTTCAGGTTCAAATGTTACGGGAACATACACCAACAACAAGGCAAATTATGGTGGAGCAAACTTCTTCAGGAATAATGTTTCCAGTAATTCTAAAATAAGTGGAAATTATAATAACAATAATGCAGAGCAGAATGGTGGTGCAAATTATTTCAATGATGCGGTTGAATACACAATTATTGATGGAACATACACCAACAACATCGCAAAGTATTATGGTGGAGCAAACATTTTTGGTAGTGTTTCAGGTTCAAATGTTACGGGAACATACACCAACAACAAGGCAAATTATGGTGGAGCAAACTTCTTCAGGAATAAAGTTTCCAGTAATTCTAAAATAAGTGGAAATTATAATAACAATAATGCAGAACAGCATGGTGGAGCAAATTATTTCAATGATACGGTTGAATACACAATTATTGATGGAACATATGAAAATAACACAGCAAAAAAGGATGGTGGAGCAAACTTCTTCAGCAATAATGTTTCCAGTAATTCTAAAATAAGTGGAAATTATAATAACAATAATGCAGAACAGCATGGTGGAGCAAACAACTTCCAGAGTAGTGTTTCAGGTTCTAATGTTATGGGAACATATACCAACAACAAAGCAGAATGGAATGGTGGAGCAAACAGGTTCTTGAGTAGTGTTTCAGGTTCTAATGTTATGGGAACATATACCAACAACACCGCAAAGAGTTTAGGTGGAGCAAACTGCTTCTGGGATTGTGTTTCAGGTTCTAATATTAAGGGAACATACACCAAAAACAAAGCTAGAAATGGTGGAGCAAACTTCTTCTGGGATTGTGTTTCAGGTTCTAATGTTACGGGAACATATACCAAAAACAAAGCAGAGCAGGATGGTGGAGCAAACATTTTCGGTAGTGTTTCAGATTCAAATATTGGTGGAACATATACCAACAACAAAGCAGAACAGCATGGTGGAGCAAACAACTTCCAGAGTAGTGTTTCAGCTTCAACTGTTACGGGAACATATATTAAAAACACTGCAAATATAGGAACAATCTTATTTTATAACGATGAGTATTTTTTTTCAAGTTTTGATGCAGAGATTAAAAATGCGATTTTTTTAAATAATAAATGTGAATATGAAATTTATACTCCTATCTTTCAAAATGATATTAGAGTAAATGATTGTTGGTTTGGTAATAATGCAAGCAATTTTAATGAAGCACCAAAAACTATTAATGTAACAAGGGGTAATTGGTTGTTTTTAAATGCTACTGCAGATTATACTTCTCTTTTAGTTATGGACTCAACAAATATCACATTTAAATTAAATTCTACCAATGGCCAGGATGTTTTTGCTTTCGATAATTCTAGGTTGCCTGCTGTTTATTTAACATTAACTGCAACTAAGGGTGATGTTGAAAAAACCACCACATTAGACCGAGCCGCTAAATATATAGCTACAGAATATGGTAAAGGTAGTGTAACTGCAAGTATAGAAAATGCTAAGCATACAATCTTTTTAGATAATAGATTAAATCCTGAATTTTCTGCAGAAGTTAATCCGCAAGTGATTGATTATGGTAATAATACTGTAATCTTTTTGTCTTATAATGATGCTGCAACAGGAACTGTCAACATTAGTTTAACAGGAAAAAAACACTCACAAAAAATTGAAAATGTTGATTTAAACAAAACAATTGGGCTTCCAAATACAATTTTGCCGGATGAATATGAATTAACTGTCACTTATTCTGGTGATAAAGTATTTGCCAATGCAAATGCAACTTCCACTTTAACGGTTAATAAGTTAAAATCAGACATTAAAGTAGTGGGTCATGACATTTATGTTAATGAAACCCAAGGATTAATGTTTAATGTTAAATTACCTGAAAACGCAACAGGTAACATATCTATAAACAATGAAAGAATATTGAATGTTACTAAAGAAGGCAGAAAAGAGAATAATTCATTGATAATAGAAATAATGAATAATGCATATCCTGTTGGTAAATATGAGTGGACATTCACTTATTCTGGTGATGATATCTATGAAAGTTCTAAAGAAACATCTGTGGCCAATATTTTAATTATTCCAACTGAAATCACTGCAAATGTAACTTCTAAATTATTTGTGGATGATACGGCAAGTATTAGTTATAATTTAACTCCGGATGGTGCTGTTGGTGATATTATATTTACTAGCAATGATACTGGAGTAGTTGAAGTTGACCGGAACGGCAATATCAAAGCAATCGCTGAAGGAACAGCACTTATTACGGTAAACTTTGAAGGCAGTGAAAACTACACTGCATCAAGCACGGATGTAACTATAACTGTAAGCAAAATACCTACTGAAATTAATATAACAAATGCGACAGTTGAACTGAAAGCATATCAAAGTATTGGGGACTTGGCAACATTAAACCCTGCAAGGGCAGGAAATCTAACATACGCATCAAGCGATGAAGATATAGTGCTGGTATCAGATGACGGCATTATCCGTGCACTTATAAAAGGTACTGCCACAGTTACAGTTTCCTTTGCAGGAGACAATAAGTACAAAGCAGCCGAAAACAAAAGCATAACTGTTAATGTAATTTTAAATGATGCAAGTGTCAGCGTTGAAAATGATACTTTGGATTTATTTGTTGATGATGCCTGTATAATTAATTCTACTGCTAATCCTCATTTCCTGACTGTTTACTATACCTCCAGTGATGAGTCTGTTGCTACTGTTACTGATTACGGTAATGTCAAAGCTGTAGGTGAAGGTACTGCTGTCATTACATTAACTGTCGGTGACGACGAAACCTATGCCATTAATTACACATATGTAAAGGTAACTGTCAGTAAAATACCTACAGAAATTTTAATTGCCAATGAAACTTTTGATTTAAATGTTAATGATAAAGTTGATAGTGGTGTTAGTTTAAATCCTTCCGAGGCAGGTAATTTAACATATATAATAAGCGAACCTTCCATTATTAAATTATTAGATAATCAGATTATTGCTTTAAGTGAAGGCAGCGCCACTATTACCTATTCATTTGCAGGAAATGACAAATATACTGCTTGTGAAAATAAAACCATTACAGTAAAAGTCATTTTGAATGACGCCAGCGTCAGTGTCAATAATAATACTTTAAATTTATTTGTTGGTGATACATTTACTATTGTTGTTAATACAACTCCAAAAGGTTTGAAAGTAACTTACATGCCAGATAATTCAGGCATCATTAGTGTTGATGAAAATGGTATGGTTACTGCATTAAAAGAAGGTACTGCCCCAATTATTGTTAAAGTTGGTGGTGATGGAGTTTATGCAGAAAATACCACTACAGTTACTGTAACAGTCAAAAAATTAAATCCAACTATGGACCTCACTGCTGAGGATATTATTGAAGGTGAAAACGCTACAATTAATGTAGCCTTGCCAATTGATGCAACAGGCAATGTAACAACTAAATTTAACGGCAAAACTTACTCTTCCAAAGTTGAAAATGGAAAAGCAATAATTACTATTCCTGATTTGGAATATGGCAACTATACTCTTCCAATAACTTACTCTGGTGATGATTTGTATAATCCTACAGTAACTACAGTTAATATTACAGTTAACAAGAATACAGTAAACATTAATGCTGGGAATTTAACCAAGTACTACAAAGACCCGCAAAAGTTTACTGTAACTGTAACTGACGCTAAAGGCCAACCGGCTACAAATAAAACTGTTGAAATCACAATTAATGGTGTTACATACACAAGAACTACTGATGAAAAGGGTACTGCTTCATTAAACATTAATTTGAACAGTGGTGAGTATCCTGTTGTTGTTGCTGTTGATGACATTAAGGTTAATTCATCTGTATTTGTTAAAGCCACTATAGATGCTTCAGATGTAGTTAAAGTGTTTAGAAATGACACTCAATATTATGCAAGATTTGTTGATGTAAACGGCACACCAACACCAAACACTGTGGTTTCCTTTAACGTTAATGGTGTTATCTATAACAGGGCAACTGATGAAAATGGAACTGCAAAACTGAACATTAATCTGCCTTCTGGTGAATACATCTTAACCGCTACCAACACAGTAACTGGTGAAAAAATCTCTAATGTCATTAAAGTGCTTTCTGTTATTGAATCCAGTGATTTAACCAAGTATTTCAGAAATGCTTCACAGTTTATTGTCCGCATTCATACTGCTGATGGTGGTTATGTCGGTGCAGGTGAAGAAGTTAGATTCAACATCAATGGCATGATCTATGCCAAGAAAACCAATGCAACAGGACATGCAAAAATAAACATCAACTTACCTCAAGGCCTCTACACTATAACAACATACTACAAGGACTTTAGCCAAGGAAACAGCATTGAAGTATTGCCGATTTTAAGTGCTGAGGATCTCTCAATGAAATACATGGACGGATCACAGTTCAAAGCACAACTGGTTGATGGTCAGGGAAAACCTTACCCAAAACAGGATGTTAGATTCAACATCAACGGTGTGTTCTACAACAGGGCAACTGACAGTGATGGTGTGGCAAAATTAAACATCAGATTACTTGCCGGCCAATACATCATAACATCAAGTTATAATGGCTGCAACATTGCAAATAAAATTACAATAAGGGGTTAAATATTAACCCCAATACTTATTTTTTCAATAAAGAAATGGAACGCAAAAAAAGAAGTTAATTAGAATGGAAGACTGGAATAAAATCCATGAAATTCATAATTATTATTGTTCCAATTAACAACGTTACCTAATGTGTTTCTAGTATTAATCGAATCACTAACAAACCACGTATCGCCTATTAAGACCTGAGCCCATACATGACCGATAAAGTTACCGCTATTGAATTGGCATGTTCCATGTACATATCTGGCAGGAAGGCCTATAGCCCTATATAATGCAATTGATAAGTGAGCCTGATCAACACAGTTTCCTTCTTCAGCATGTAATGTTCCAACGGCACCGTAATAAGTATCATAATAGTAACTATAAGATATTTTATTTCGCACATATTCAAATATTGCAGTGGCCTTATCAAAAGAATTAGTAAAACTTCTGGTTAATTGATTTGCAAGTGAAACAATCTCGGAATTTGTAACTTGACAATTTGGCGAATTTGACAGATATGGTCTTAAATCGGAAATTCCGTTTTTTGAATTTAGTGATGGCTTTTTAATAGTAATCTTTTTGGAAACTGATAAACCTTTATAATTTGTAGCGGTTATAATATATTGACCAACAATAAGGTTAATATTTAAATGCGCATTTCCTTCATTATCAGTTGCACGGGTATAGAATACACCATTAATATTAAATATAACATTGCTGTTAGCCAATGCTTTGCCTGAATCATCAAGAACATGAGCAATAAATTCCTGGCCATCCATATACTCCATATATAAATCCTTTGCAGAGATGGTGGACAATACTTTCACAGTATTGGAATATTTTTCATCAGTGATAGGATTAATGGCTGTTAATACATATTTTGCTGGAGGAAGATTAATATTAAGTCTTGCAGTACCATTTTCATTTGTTTTTCTTTGATAGAAAACTCCATTAATATTGAATGTAACTATGGTATTATTTAAGTAATTGCCTTTGCCGTCAACAAATGTGGCGTAGTATTGTGCATCGCTCTTATAATACTTGGTTATATCTTTTCCACTAATTGTAGGCAATACTTTTACAGTATTTTTAGTAGAAGATGGACTGTAGTTTTCATTACCCTCATAGGAAGAGGATATGAGATAGTTTCCAGAGTTTAAGTTGATTGCAATGGATGCAATACCATCATTATTGGTGGTTCTATGATAGTTAACATTATTGATTGTAAAAATTATACTTTGATTTGCTAATAAAAAACCTTCTTCATCTGATAAAACAACTTTAAATGCAGTTCCATTCTTATAATATAATTTAGTATTATTTCCAGCTAAAACACTTTTTTTAATACTATTTTGAAGAATATCATCTGAATCGAATTCATTATCTTCATGAGAACTTATCTCAGATATATGACTGTTGGAAACATCTAAATTTTGTGAAGAAAGAACACTTTCATTATTATCTGCTAAATTTGAATCATCACCAGTATTTTTTAAATTTGCTGCTGAAACTGAACCTATAACAAGGAACAATATCAAAACAATAGAAAAAATCATTGCATATTTCTTATTAGAAATTTTTCCACCCCCCATTTTTTTGGAAAATTTTAATATATTATTATAAAATATTTGTATTCGCAATGAATAAATAAAGATTTATAATTAAAGAATATAAAAATGTTTTTAAAATATAAATGCTGAAACTCATTAATTTTTTAAATTTACATAAAATCTATGAATATGTGCAAATTAATATTGATGTTCAATCAAACTCAGTGATAGACAACATTTTTAATGCCCATAAGAACAGTGGAGTAATTCTACTTTTTAAATTTTCTTTTTAAAAATTTATTAATAATTAAAAATATATTAGAATATAATGCTGGTTTTAAAAAAAATAAAAAAACAATGGAGATTATATCCCATAGGTTCTCCAAAAGATGCGCTAAATCATAAAAGAGAACCTGAATTTGTTGGAAATATCAAATTTTCCAATAATGGTGATTCTTTATCTATTTCTCGATTTGTAGCGGATTATAATTTCAAAGAAAACTCCACTTTAAATGAAAAGCTAGTTCCTCCAGGTGAAGTTACTAAACTTCTTCGCTCTCAGGCGGTATTTTTAGCCACCCGTGATGAAAAAGTGGAAAATTTTTTAAAATCACTTAATATCAAGGTTAGACATACCAGAGTTTGTGATTACTGTGCTTATGATGGACAGATTACCATTGTCAACTCTGATTTTTCATATAAATTTCACAATCAGTTAATATGTAAAAATTGTGCTTTGGATACAATTAAAAATGAAATTAAACTTCAGGGTTTTGATAAAAAAATTTTTAGAAACTTAAAATCAATACTTGAAAAAACCAACAGTTTAGAAAGAACTTTATCTGTTCTTGATCCTCATTTCAATCCATTAAAAAATAAAAATCTTACTTTATTTGATAAAACTTCTTCAAAATCAAGACTTAAGATTCCGGTAGTGGAAATGAAACGTTTAAAAATCAATCATGATTTTAGAGATATTTTAATTGAAAATGGAAATGATAAACTATTGCCTGTTCAGTATCTGGCGATTCATGAAGGACTCTTGAAAGGTGAAGATTTGCTTGTTGTAAGTGCAACAGGAAGCGGTAAAACGTTAATTGGTGAACTTGCAGGTATCACTCAAGCTCTTAAAGGTAAGAAATTTATTTTCCTAACACCATTAGTTGCTCTTGCAAACCAGAAATATCGTGATTTTAAAAAGAAATACAAAAAACTAGGTTTAAATGTCGCCATTAAAGTTGGCCGCAATCGTGTTAAAGCAAAAGGTGAGTTGAAATTACCTGATTCTGATGTGTCAAATGCAGACATTGTTGTTGCAACATATGAAGGAATTGACTTTTTACTTAGAAATGGAAATTCAAATACGTTAAGTAAGCTGGGAGTAGTTTTAATTGATGAAATTCACATGATTGATGATGAAGACCGCGGTACTCGTTTAAATGGATTAATTAAAAGAATAAAAAACTTATATCCATCTACTCAAATTATAGGTTTATCCGCTACAGTTAAAAACCCCGAATTTTTAGCCCGTGAATTTAATATGAAATTGGTTGAATATCCTGACAGGCCAGTTCCGTTGGAGAGACACCTGGTTTATGTAAGAAATGAATCATCTAAACGTTATTTAATGGCTAAATTGGCTAAAAAAGAATTTAATACAAAATCTAAGAAAGGTTATAGGGGTCAAACTATAATTTTTACCAATTCAAGACGTAAAACTCATAAAATTGCAAATTTCTTACAGGAAAAACATGTAAATGCAGCTGCTTATCATGCAGGTCTGTCCTATTATAAAAAAGAAAAAATAGAAAAAGACTTTGACAGGGCTCGATTGTCTGTTGTCGTTACAACTGCCGCTTTAGCTGCCGGTGTTGATTTTCCGGCTTCGCAGGTAATATTTGATTCTTTAGTGATGGGTAATAAATGGATTAATCCAAATGAATTTTCACAAATGCTGGGGCGTGCTGGAAGACCAAGTTATCATGATAGGGGAATAGTCTATTTGCTTCCCGAAGTAGGCAATGATTTTGCAGGCGAAAGTGAAGAAGCAAAAGCACTGGACTTACTTGAAAGTAATAGTGAAGATGTATTTATAGAATATGATGAAGAAAGTTCTTATGAACAGATTTTAGCCGATATTTCTTCTACTTCCATTAAAAATATGGATGAATTAAATAAGTTTTATAAGGATATTGATGTTCCAATCAGTTTGGAGATTGCTATTTCGGAAATGAAAGAGTTGGGTTTAATAGGAGATGATTTTAAAATAACTAAATATGGAAGAGCCACATCAGTATCATTTTTAAGTATTGGTGATGCTGAATTTATAAGGGATGCTCTTGATGATTGGGATTATTTAATTAATTATGTCAGACTATCTCCAATGTATAAAAATAAACAGGAATATGACAAATTAATGGTTAAAATTATAGCTATGGCTTTAGATTTAGAATTATTTGAAAATGCTTATTTATCTTCAGTAGTTCATAATCAAATAGCCAATGCATTAAAAATCAAATTTTCAACCAGATTATTTGCGGAATCAACTTTGGATATTATTTCATCAGGTGAAGCTTTAGATAAACTGGATTCAAAGTTTCAGGATGCGTTAATACGTCTTCAAAGTGACTTTTTAAAATGCAATTGTCAGGATAGGCCTTTTTGCAGGTGCATGCAGCTTGGAATATCTGAAGTTATTATTCATGAGCGTTTAAAAGGAAAAGATCCGGTTGACATATCAAATAAACTATTTAGAAAATATCAAATTCAAGTTTATCCGGGAGATATATTTTCATGGCTGGATAATTTTGTTAAAAACTTGGATGCTATTAAAAGAATAGCTAAAGCTTTTAATCGAAAAAATATTGAACGTAAAACTTCTTATTTAATTAAAAAAATAGAAAATGGTTAGAAAAATGTTTGTGGAAGATAAAATTTTAATTGGCGGTGACGTTTATTTGCTGCCAAAAATGGCAAATAGGCACGGTTTGATTGCAGGTGCAACAGGTACAGGTAAAACAATAACACTTAAAACGCTTGCCGAATCATTTAGTGATATGGGAGTACCTGTATTTTTGGCTGACATGAAAGGAGATATTTCAGGACTTGCCAAACCTGGTGAAATGAATGATAATATAGCAAAAAGAATTGAAGGATTGGATTCTTTTAAACTCAAAGCTTATCCTGTTGAATTCTGGGATTTGTTCGGTCAGAAGGGTTTGCCTGTACGTGTAACATTATCCGAAATGGGTCCTGCATTTTTATCTAAAATTTTAAACCTAACAGAAGCCCAAAGCGGTGTTTTAAATATTGTATTTAAAATAGCCGATGAGAAATCTTTACTTATCATTGATATTAAAGATTTAAAATCAATGATTAATTATGTTGTTGAAAATAAGGAGGTTTATGAACCACAATATGGTGCGATTGCAGCAAAATCAGCCAATACAATTTTGCGAAACCTCCTTACTTTAGAAGACCAGGGAGGAAATGATTTCTTTGGAGAACCTGCTTTGGATTTAAACGACTTTATAAAAGTCGATGATTCCGGATGTGGTGTAATTAATATATTGGATGCTCAAAAATTATCCTTTTCTCCTGAGATTTATTCTTCATTTTTACTTTGGATGTTATCCTCTTTATATGAGCAGTTGCCTGAAGTGGGTGATGCTGATAAGCCTAAATTTGTATTTTTCTTTGATGAAGCTCATTTAATCTTTGATGGTATGGGTTCTGAATTTTTGAAGAAAATCGAACAAATTACCCGTTTAATCCGTTCAAAAGGTGTTGGTTTATACTTTATTTCACAGTCTCCATCAGATATTCCTGATGATATTTTAGGCCAATTAGGTAATAGGATTCAGCATGCATTAAGAGCATACACTCCTAAAGACCAAAAAGCAGTTAAAGTTGCAGCCGAAACTTTTAGAGCTAATCCTGAATTTGATACTGCAGATGTTATTTCTAGCTTGGGAATTGGTGAAGCGTTAGTTTCAGTTTTGGATAGTGAAGGGGTTCCGGGAATTGTTCAAAAGGTTAATATAGTGGCTCCTCAATCCTATATTGGGCCTGTCGATGATAATTTAAGGGCAGAATTAATTAATTTATCTGAATTTAAGGAAAAGTATCTTGAACCAGTTGACAATGAATCCGCTTATGAAATTCTTGCAAAAAAGATTAATCAAAGTGAAAACATTGAAAGTGAAGTGCCTCCGGCCCCACCAGTAAGTGAAGAAGCACTTTCTGAAGCGGGACCTGATTCTCAAAATCAGCAAAACGAATCTCCATCATTGGGAGGTTTTGATTTGGGAAGCATTTTGGGCGGAGGTCAGCCTGCAGGTAAAAGAACTAAAAAGACTTCTCAACAAAAAACCGTTGAAAAAGCAGCTACAGTTGCAGCCAACACCGTTGCACGTGAAGTGACTAAGGGCATTATGAGAGGACTTTTCGGTCAGATGAGATGATTAATATGCCTCACCCACATGTCAATGTAATTTCTGAGATGGAAGATGCATCTAAATTAATAGATATAATTCATGAATCTAAAATTAGCTATGTTAGAAGTAATTTAAGCATCCATCTTCATGAAAGTCAGATAAAGTTGTTGAAGAATGTAGATAAACACTCTAAAAAACATCACAGAAAGGTGCGAGTAAGACAATATGCTAAAATTTCTGATGATGATAAACATTTCAAATTGCATTCAAAATTGTTTTTAAAAAGATATAAAAAACTCGCCAAAAAAGATTTGGTTGAAATATTGGATGCTGATGACTTGCCATATGATGTTGTATTAACTGAATATGGTAGGCAAATACTTTCAGAAATTAAAAAATTAGAAGATGAATGGGTCGAAATCGCCGACTGCAATCTGGAAGAATTGCGAAAAATGGCTTTAAACACCTTTGAAATTACATATAAATTCAAGAAAAGTCAGAAATACCAATTCTAAATGGACATGCTATTGAGCTGTAAGCATTCTTTACTTCTTCAATAGCTGCTTTTTTACTTTTAAAATAATATAAGTGGCTTTCACAATCACAGTCGCTGCAGCCAAAGTCTTTGATAAACATATTGTTTTTAGCTAATTTTTGAGATATGTCACATTCCACTTTTTTATCCAGATTATATATGACTTCAGTTATCTCATTGTTTTTCAATAGATAGTCTACATGCCAATGAAGTTTTTTTGTTTTGGAAAGGTGTCTTTTTACTCTGGATTCTAAATTATTCATTGCAGATCCAACATAAACATAATAACCTTTTTTAAAATCAATTTTAAGTTTTTTACCAATTTTCAGGTATTGGTTTTTATTAACTTCAATAATTAAACAATAACATCCTTTCATTAATTAGGGAGTGTCCGATAATTGGGTGATGCTTTTTATACACTTGAAATCATTAGTCAAGATTTCATGATTAATTTCGAGTATTTTATTAAGTATTGCTCATTTTAACACTTTCTTGCAGAAAATGAACTTAACACTAGTTTTTTATTAGTTTAATCAAAGATTAATTTAATCTGCTATTTTTATTGTTATTTTTAGGTTAAAATAATCAAGTTCGTGTTTATTAAAAATTCTCATTCTTGTTTAAAATGCTTTATTTAGTTTGTAACTAGATGTAATGTTTTTATTTTTGTATAAAAAGAGTTATATTTATATGTGAAGGAATTCATAATTATTATACATACAACAACTCAAAATAACAAAAATAAATTCACTTCACAATCTATTTTTTTGTGATTTATATAATTTATTTGTTTCGATTTTAAAAAAACGATCGTCAAGATTAATTTTATAATATTGTTGTTTTTTGTTGTATAATAAATTAAAATATTGGTGAAATTGAAAATGAGCACTACATGTCAAAGTTATTATACTTTAAAGAGTCCTGGAGACAATATAGATAAAACACACGAATTATATACGTTATATTATTTATCCGAAATATTTAAAGAATTAAATCCAAGTTTTTTTGAGGAAAATAAAGGTTCTGGACGTCCTAGAATTTATACTGCAAGTATAATGTTGCCATTCATACAATGGGGACATTTAAATAAGATTATTAGTTGTCGAGACTTGGAAAATTGGTGGACACGAAACGATGACACCTGCAATTTTATTTTGGATTGTAAAAAACCAGGTAAAAGCAGCATAAATGAATTTTTAAATGATTATAATTATTTAATTGATGCATTCGATATATTTATTGTAGAGTTTTCCATAAAAATTGGATTAATGAATGGAAACATCATATATCATGACGGCACTATACTTAAAGGTTATTGCAATAATTTTAAGAAGTTATATGCTAATCAATTATATTTTCTGAGAGATTTTATTCTAAAACATCGGCACGAAACTGATGAAGAAGGATTATGGTTTAAAATGGACAAATATTTTAACAATAATGAATTTGAAGATGAAATAGAACCAATTTTAAATAAATTAAAAGAAAAAATTCGTGCTGGAGGCATTTATCTTTTAAAATCTGTTTTTAAACAAAAAAATGGCTTGAAAAAAGTTTTATTAAAAATCAAACATATGGAAGAAAATGTTAAAGGAAATCAGCCAATTAGTATTGTAGACCCTGAAGCACATAGTATGCTCGATAAAGATGGAGAATGGGGTTTTAATTATAATTTTCAAGCAGGAGTGGATGATAAATATGGAATGATTGCCGTACATTACATTACACAAAGTCCAAATGATAAAAAAGAATTATTAATCACAGTAAATGAATTAAACGAAAGATTGGGCAAAGAAGACTACGTTATTGTAGTGGATCATGGATATTGGCATATAAAAAGTTTAGAAGAAATATATAACTCACCCACCACAATTGTCATACCAGATAGAGCAGCTGCAAGCCATAAAAAAGAAAACTCAAATAAAAAACAAAAGAAATCAAAAAAATCAAGTATAAAAATAGATAAAGATTTTAGAAAACCAAAATTCTTTAAAGATTGGCAAAAAGACATTTATATTTGCCCAAATGGATCAATTTTAAGAAGAATGAACAATAATAAGCAAAATGGCATAGAATATAAAGTTTATGGAACCGATGACTGTTTTACCTGTCCCGATCAGAAAAAATGCGCAACAGAATCCAAAAGAAAAATCAAAGATCGATGCGAATCTGAAATCAATGAAATCAAAAAAATTTATTATTCAGAATGGGGTCAAGAAATTTATCATGGAAGAGGTTATAATGCTGAAGGCAATTTTGGAACATTATTTGAGTCTAGAAACTTCAGAGGAATAAAAACAAGAGGAACAAAAAGAGTAAAGGAGGAATTAACACAATACGCAATCACACACAACATTAAAAAAATACACAAACATACAACTGTTAATGTATTAAAAACCATTTTAAACTTAATAAAACAAGAAAAAACAAAACATATAAATGTGAATATAAATATTATTGATGAATTAATAAAAGATTTCATAATAGAGGATGAAATAATTGTAAATTTGAAAATAAAATAAAAAAAGGGAGATTTGAAAATCCGATCATTATCGGACACTCCCTAATTAATTATTTTTTTCCTGCATTATTATATTTTTACCGAGTAAAATAAATATTTATACTAACTTATTTTTTTAATTTAAAGAAGTTATATTGTTTAAATTGGTAATAGATAAATTTAAAAACTACTTATTATAAAATAAGTAATATAAACTAATGCTGGTGTAAAAAATGTATTATTATGAATATGATTATGACAAGATTGATGTTGTTGATAAATTAATGTCATTTATTAGTACTAGACAATATGAAAATGCACTTGAATGTATAGGCAGTCTTGACTTATCTCAATGCAGTGATCCGTTAATTTTAATGAGTAAAGCCCAATGCTTTTTGAGATTGGGTAAAAAAGAGGAAGCATATGATATTTATAGGCAAACTATTAAATCATGTGATGAAAAATTAAAAGAAGATAAGAACCCTTTCATTTTAAATATTAAAGGAAATTGTAATCTGATTTTAAAAAAGTATGTTAATGCTATTGAATGCTATGATGAAGTATTGGAAATAGATGATAAAAATACTCTAGCTTTAAGTTTTAAATCTGTTGCATTAATAAGGTTGGATGAACAGGATGCTGCTTTTGATTGTTTAGAAAGACTTTTGGAGATAGATTCTTCCAATAATGATATTAAGTTATTTAAAGTTCAATATTTAAACACAATTGAAAAATATGATGAGTCATTAAAAATACTTGATGAAGTGTTAAATGAACCTTTTGAATACCCTCAAGCTTACATGTTAAAAGCTGATGCATTGCTTGAGACAAATCATGTCAGTGAAGCATTGAAAAATGTAAATAAGTCATTGGAGTTAAATCCCAATATTTCATATTCATGGTACTTGAAAGCCAAAATTCTAATGGACAAATCTGATTTTGAAAATGCATTAAAAAATTTTGATAAAGCATTAACCATTGATGGGAATGTAGACTGCTATTTATTTGATAAAGCTTCCTGTTATTTGAATTTATCTAAATTTGATGAAGCCTATAAGACATATGTAAAGGCTTTTGAATTAAATCCCCATAGTGGGGGAATTTCAAATTCGGAAATTTTTTTGGATTTCATTAAAGACCTGAAAGTAATAAATAAAAACATGTAAAAATAAATATTTCAGTATGGAATATAAAATTAAATCAAAAGGTCATAAAAATGTATCTTCTCTTCATAAATCTACATTTGAAATAACAAAAGATCTGGAAATTGGACCGACTGCAGATTGTATAATCGGTGTTGATATGGACCAATCCATGTTGAATTTTTCAAAGGAATTTAAAAATAAAATAGCTAATTCTAATACAAAGATTCAAGTTTTATTAGATACTCCTAATGCTCATGATGAAATAACTGGTTTTGGTCATGAAAATTTAACTTTAACACATCCTACAGATATTGTTTGCAGAACTAGTGATTTTACATGTCCGCGAACATTAATGATTAAATCTGACAAAGCAGCTCGTGACCTTAATTCTGATTTAGTTAATGATTTAAAAAATGAAGAAATTTTAGAAGTTACTATTAAAATCCTAGAATAATAGTTAAGTTTATATAATGCTTAAAACATAATTATTAATAACTACTTTTGTTTTATGCGGGGGTGGTCGAGCGGTCAAAGGCGCTAGGTTGAGGGCCTAGTGGGTTAGTCCCTTCGCGGGTTCAAGTCCCGTCCCCCGCACTATTTTCAACTAATTTTTTTCACTAACTATTTATGTTTTAAAATCAAAATTATATTTAATAATTAATGTTGGTGATAAACTATGAAAGCTGTTATTCCTGCAGCAGGTTTCGGTACAAGATTTTTACCTGCTACTAAAGCACAACCGAAAGAAATGCTGCCTGTTTATGATAAGCCTACTATTCAATATGTTATTGAAGAAGCTGTAGCTTCTGGTATAGATGATATTTTAATTGTTACTGGTAGAAATAAACGTTCCATCGAAGATCATTTTGATAAGTCCTTTGAACTTGAACAAACCTTACAAAGTGCAGGTAAGGATGACCGTTTAAAACAAGTTCGTGAAATCACTGATTTAGCAGATATTTGTTATGTAAGACAAAAAGAGCAAAAAGGACTTGGAGACGCTATTTACTGTGCTAAAAAGCATATTGGTGGAGAGCCATTTGCTGTTCTTTTAGGAGATTCTATTACTAAAGGACCCACCCCATGTACAAAGCAGTTAATTGATGTTCACAATAAATATGATGCATCTGCAATTTCTCTTGAAGAAGTGCCCTTTGAAAAAGTAGAAAGATACGGTATAATCAAGGGAAATGAAGTTGAAAAGGATGTATATGAAATAACCAAACTTGTTGAAAAACCTCTCGCCCATCAGGCACCATCTAATTTAGCTATTATGGGACGTTATGTTTTAACTCCGGATATTTTTGATAAAATTGATGAAACGGAACCTGGTGTAGGTGGTGAAATTCAACTGACTGATGCTTTATCTAAATTGGAAAAAATTTATGGAAATACTTTTGAAGGTAAAACCTACGATATCGGAAATCGTTTTGAATGGCTTAAAACTTCCATTGAATTTGCTCTGGATGATGAAGAATCAAAAGAAGCATTATTATCTTATATGAAATGTATGATTAGTAAATGCGAATAATTATATTATACCCTTTTTAAGGGTTTTCTATTTTTTTTTTAATGCGTGAATTAAATGCAGTACAGACTGATTAAAAAAACCGGTGATGAGATTTTTCCATTGGGTTTTGGCGCAATGAGACTTCCTCTTAAAAACGGTAAAATTGATAGAAATAAAGCTAAAGAATTAATTTATCATGCCATAAATAAAGGTGTCAATTTTATTGATACTGCATATCTTTATGGCGATAGTGAAACTTTTTTGGGAGAAATCCTTAAAGGAGAATATGCTGATAAAGTTAAGATATGTACAAAATTACCTGCCATAAATGTTCGAAAATATGAGGACATGGAAGAAATTTTATCAGAACAGCTTAAAAGACTTCAAAGAGATTCTATTGATTATTATCTAATTCATGCTGTTGATTCAAAAGCCATGAATAGGCTTTTGAAAAAAGACCTGATTAAATTTTTAAACAATGCCCGAAATGAGGGAAAAATCAGGCATATAGGTTTTTCATATCATGGTCCTAAGGAAGAGTTTCCATTATTAATCGATGTTTATGATTGGGATGTTGTAATGGTTCAGTATAATTATTTTGATGAGAATGTTCAAGCAAGTATTGAGGGTATTGAATATGCTGCTTCAAAGGATATGGGTATTTTTGTAATGGAACCTTTAAAGGGAGGTATACTTGCAGGAAAAATGCCTTCACAGGCTGAAGAAATATTTAAAAAGGCCAATCCTAATAAAAGCAATGCCCAATGGGCAATGGAATGGGTTTTAAATAATCGCAACATTACTTGTGTTTTATCTGGAATGAACTCTCCAGAACAGCTTGAGGAAAATCTGGAAATTGCCTATAAGACAACACCTATGTCTATGAGTTTTGAAGATTTAGAAACTGTTGAGATTGTTAAAAGAGTGATGAGGGATTCTTTAAAAATTAACTGCTCAACATGCGGATACTGCATGCCATGTCCTAGGGGCGTAAATATTCCCGAATGTATGAAGATATATAATGAGAAATTTTTATTTAACCATAAAGGATTTATAAATCAATCACTCATGGATTATTTCCAGTACGTATGTGGAATAATGGGTAATTCTGGAAATGCCGGTAAATGTAATGGCTGTGGTAAATGTTTAAGGAAATGCCCTCAAAAACTGGATATTATCTCTGAATTAAAAAAAGTTAAAAAAGAATTTGAGTTTCCGGGCATGAAATATATCTTGTCATTTGTTCGCCATATCGGTTTTCCTCTTTATAGACAATTGGTTAAATTATTAAACCGTTAACTAATCCTATCAAAAAATCATATCTTAAAAAATTTAATATATTTTAAAATTCAACTTTAATATAATAAGGTGAAGTAAAATGAAATTAGAAGAATTATTGGCTCCATGTCCAAAATGTGGTTCTAAAGATAAGATAGCTCATAGAAAACTGTTAGACAATCATCGTGCTCATGCAGAAATGGAAACTGTTAAATGCGAAGAATGCGGCTACATTTTCTTTGTAAATGAAAATATGGACGAGGATGAGAAAAAGAAATTATTGAATGAACTAAATAAAGTGTATGGTTAAAATGACATTTCACGTAATGATTATCCCTACACTAAACTGTCCGTCTAATTGTAAATATTGTTGGGGTTCAGAAAATAAAAAAGAAATGATGGATATTGAAATCATTGATCAAATTATTTCCTGGTTAGATGGTTTTAGAGATGATAAGGTTCATTTCACATTCCATGGCGGTGAACCTCTCCTTACAGGATATGACTTTTATGAAACTGCTCTTGAAAAATTATCCAAATTACCAAATTTAGATGGATTTTCACTTCAAAGCAATATTTGGCTTTTAACTGATGAATTAATAGATTTATTCATAAAATACAACGTTATTGTAAGTACAAGTATTGACGGGCCAAAAGAAATCAATGATTATCAAAGAGGGGAAGGCTACTTTGATAAAACAATGACAAAATTCAGATTAGCTAAAGATAAAGGGTTAATAATTAATTTTGTTTTAACAGTAACCGATTATTCAAAGGATTACTCAGATGAATTATATGATTTCTTTAAAAGCGAAAAAATGAATTTAAAAATTCATGCTGCACTTCCATCTTTAAGGGGAGATAATGCAGATCCCTGGGCGCTTGATCAGGAAGATCATGGGCAATTGCTTATCGATTGGCTGGATAAATATCTCTATGATTTGGATAAATTCACCGTAATGGATTTAGACCATATCTGCAAATCCAGTTTAAGAAGAAGGGGAACGCTATGTACCTTTGCAGACTGTATTGGAACAACTCTGGCCGTAGGCTCTGACGGTTCAATATATCCGTGTTACAGATTTGTTGGAATGGATGAGTATGTTTTAGGTAATGTTAAAGATAATCCTGGTTTTGATGATTTAAAGGAATCAGAGGCATGGAAAAAGCTTCAGGAATTCAGGGATTATGTTGGTGAAAACTGTAAAAAATGTCGCCATGTTAAATATTGCGAAGGAGGTTGTCCTTATAATGCAATTGTTGCCTATCAAACAACTAAAGCAGTTGACCCGCAATGTACAGCATATAAAATGATTTTTGGAGAAGTTTCCAAAAGAATGAATAAGGAATTTGCTAAATCTGCATTTGGTTTAGGCCAGCCTTCTCCTAAAAAAGAAGGTGAAGCATTCAGCATAATGGATTTGGCCATGAAACCTTAGATTATCATAAACAAAAGGTTAATTTTAATCATTTTTGATCTTTAAGCATAATAATGTCATGTCATCATATTGTTTTGCATCTTTGGTGAAATCATGGATGTCATTTAATAATGGTCTGATTGGATTTTCATCACTTTCAAATTCATTAAAGAAATTTAAAAGTCTATCTTCACCATACATCTTGTCATTTTTATTGGTGGCATCTGTTATTCCGTCTGTATATAATATTATTTCATTTGTTAAATTAATCTCGTCTAACACATAGTCATAATCTTCAAAAACACCTAAAGCAATTTCAGAATCAATATTTAAATATTTAAATTCATCATTTTCTTTTATTAATGGGGGATTGTGTCCCGCATTAGAAAATATTAATTTTTTAGTTGTTTTGTTATATATTCCCAGCCATAATGTAAGAAACATGGATTCAGGATTATTTTCACATAACTCATTATTAATTTGATATAAAACTTTTGATGGGTTGTGTTCATGTTTTAATATCTGTTTGATTGTCTTTTGGGTAGTCATTGCAACTAATGCGGCAGGAACTCCTTTGTCTGATACATCCCCAATTACAATAGCTAAATTGTTCTCATCTAGCATGTAATAATCAAAAAAGTCTCCTCCAACTTCTTTTGCTGGATGGGAATAACCATTTACAATAAAATCGTTATTTTCAATTTTTCCGGTTGGAAGTGCAGATGCCTGAATTTTAGTTGCAATATCAAGTTCGGCATTAATACGCTCTTTTTCACTTTCAATTTTATGGATATTTTCAATGTATCTGTTGTTGTAGTTAATTAAATCAGTATATGAACGGGCTAGGGTACCAATTTCCGTATCTTTATTAATATATCTGGAATAAATATTTAATAATCTTTCAGAGTCTATTTTTTCATTTTCACGAATGGAACTCTTAATTTTTGAAAATGATACAATAGGTTCAATAACTTTAATTTCAATATATCTTAAAACGGCTAATGATGGAATAAAGAAAATAAGTAACAAAATGTCCATTATTAATATCATTGAGATTAGAATTATACTTTTTGTCAATGGAATGATTTTCTGGATTATTGCAATTAATGAGGAATCATAAGATAGGTAGATGCCAATAATCATGATGAATAATGTTATTAAAAGAAAAATGTTCATTATTTCTTCAGGAGTAGATTTTTTATTGTTTATTGTTATATCTGAAGTAATCGGTTTTGTCAAATAAGCAAATAAAATTAACGAAAGAGTTATTAACTCAATAATGACGATGTAGTCATTTAAAACGAAACAACAATCAATAATCAGTGTTAATGTCAGGGATAATATTAATAAAATTATTAAAATTTTGTATAATTTTTCATTGACTTCTTTTTTGGATGTTTTTGGAATGTATGTAAGCTTATATTTATTGGATAGCCATATTCCAATTATTCCCATAATAAATGATGCATTAATCATATTTAAGAAGTATAGGATTTCAATTAAATTAATTATTGGAATTGTGCCAGGATATATTAAATAAGCCAATTTTCCATGTAATATGGAATATAAGGCTCCACAAAGAAGAATTATCTCTAAATATATAGTAAGGTTTGGAGTGTTGTTTAATTTTGGTTGTGTAACTTCATTTCGTTTTTTATAGTTGACATACCACAATTTATATGCAAGGTAAGATACTCCAAAACTAACTATGCCAGATAATAGGGAACTGATTATGTCGGTACCCTTTATGCAGTCACATATTATGTTCGCGACCACAGAACCGACTGCACCATATGGTCCGAAAATTAATCCGGAAGCTATTAATAATCCAATTTGCGGACTAAATGATTCACTAACATTCATTTTAGAAATATAAATTCCTAAATCAATAATTAACATTAAAATAAAAGGAATTCCAATTTGCTTTAATTTTTCATTCATTATTCCACTCTTTTAGTAATTTTCAGATGATTTTCACTATTCAGATAATCATATGATATGCCATCAGCCATTTGTTTAGTTAAGAATATGCCTAAACCACCAATTTGAGCTTCATCAATATTGTCCGGAAGTTTTGGACTTTCTTTTGTGAGTGGATTAAATTCAATTCCATTATCGATAAACTCAAGTGTTAATATGGGTGTGTTAAATTCAACATTAACGGTTATAAAATCTGTTTTTGAATAATTTATGATATTGGAGAGTATTTCTTCAACAATTAAATTAACCTGAAGATTTTCTTCGGGAAGTTCATTTAAAATAAATTCATTTAAGTTATATAGTTCATTAAATTCAGGTTTCAACGTTATTGAATTCATTCTATCTTTAAGATTTTGTCAAAACCAGACATTCTGAATATTTCTTTAACACTATCATCAACATTTTTAATAACAAATGGAATATTTTCAGATTTTAATTTTTTTTGGGTTGCAATTAAAACTCTAAGTCCTGCACTTGAAATATATTCTAAATCAGTGAAATCTAATATTAATGATTCAAAATTTCCTATTTCATCGTTGATTTCTTTATCAAGGTCTTTTGAAGTAATAGTATCAATACGACCTTTGACAGACAATGTTAATTCCTTTTCATTGAAATTTTTTGTAATATCCATAATAATCATCTAAATTAATCTATATATTGTTATTTAGTTAGTATTAACATTTAAGTATTTTGATAAACAAAATTAGCATATATATATTATATCTAGGTGAATTTAATGAATTTGTTTAACTTATCTTCCGCTCAGAGAATGATATTATTTTCAGAGGTAAATAATCCGGATAATGATTCTTTTTACCTTAACATTAGGAAAGATTATGATTTGAAGGATTTTGACTATGTAAAATCAGCTATTACAACTATTTGTCAATGTTATTTAAATTTACAAATTAAATATGATGAAAATGGTGATTTCAAACAGTATTATGCTGAAAGCAAGGATGTTAATGTTGACACATTTGAAGTGAATGACGAAAACATTGATGAGTTTATTAAAGAATATTTAAATCAACCTTTTGGAGATATTTTTGATTCACCATTATATAGGTGGGCTGTTTTAAAAACGGATTCTTCAACAGTTCTTGTCGGTGTTGTTCATCATATTTTGCTTGATGGAACATCACTCTATTCACTGGTTCCTCAAGAAATTGAAAAATATATGTATTGCATCAAGAATAATGAGGAATATTCGCCTATAGATTATTCTTACAGCACCTATGTTGATGCCGAACTTGATTATTTAAATTCTGAAGATGCTAATGCTGATAAAGAATATTGGTTGGACACATTAAAGGATTATTCTCAGGATTGGTATTCTTTTGATGATTCGCAACTCGGGTATTTGGAAGTTCTTCTTGATGAAGCTCCCGACTTTGGTTATTCTCCTTTCGTTACTGCATTGGCGCTACATTTCTTATACTTCGCAAAATCTAAGAATGATAATGAGTCATTTAAAGATTTGATTTTTAATACCTCTGTTCATGGAAGGTACTTTAATCAAGGTGATGCACTGGGAATGTTTGTAAATACAATTCCTTTAAGATTGGAATATGACGAGGAATTGACTTTTGATGAATTGCTCAAATATTCAAAATCCGTATTAAAAAGCGGTTTAACTCATGCTAAATTACAATTCAGTGAATATACAACTGATTTAAGAAATATGGGCATCCATCCGAATTGTGTTTATATGTTTTCTATAGTTTCAAACTCTACAGATCATGATTCAAAATTCATAACAACCCAAAAAAATATTAATTTCCCTCTACATTTTAGAATAAACAAGGATTTATCTGATAATGATGGATTACAATCTGTATTTATTGAATATGATAAAGCCTGCTTCAATTTAAATGAAATAGAATCAATGGCATTGAGTCTTAAAGATTTGCTTAGGCAGGTGATTGAGAATCCTTCTAAAAAATGTAAGGATTATAATGTGGATGTTATAGACTTTTTTAAAGCTGAAAATTACTATAATAACTTAATTAATTCATTTGCATATCCAACTACAATATCTCCAGATGTAAGCGACGTTCAAAGTAATTTTGAAACAATATATCAATCATTCAGTCTTGAAAAGTTAAAGAAGCTATCTGATATGTATGATGTTAACTATGAAGAATTGTTTTTATCAATATTTTTATATAATCTGACCAAGTTTTCATTTTCTAAAGATATACTCGTAGCTTATAATTTACAGGCTGCAGGATATCATTTCAACACAGATTTATCAATTAAACAATATTTTGATAGTTTTAAAAATGAATTTAAAGAGTTTAAATACTATCCTTTATTTAATAATAAAAAATTAAATTTTGAAAGTGAAATATTGTTTGATACTCGAAATAGCAATTATGAAAATTATAAGTTCATATTTTCAGTTGATAATAATTATTTGAATTTGACCTATGATTCTTCATATTATTCTCCTAAATTAATTGAAAGCTTTTTAACGGCTTTTAATGTATTAATCGATAAATTTGATAAACCAAATGATTTATTAAAAGATATTTCAATTTTAGAAGATGTAGATTGTGATGAAGGCTTTGAAATCACTCTTAAAAATGATGGTGTCATCAGTAAACTGTTTGAGAATGCTGTTGAGCAAAATCCCGATAAGTGCATATTGTATGCCGATGATGGGGAATATACTTATTCCAAATTAAATAGGAAAGCTAATAAAATTGCAAATGCTTTAATCAAAAGAGGATTGAAATTAGAGGATAAAGTAATGTTTATAATGAAGAGAAACAGTGATTTAATAGCCACTGTTTTGGGAATTATAAAGGCTGGTGGAGCATTTATTCCTATAGATCCTAAATATCCTAGAAATAGGATTGAACAAATTTTAGATGATAGTGATTCAAAATTTGTTATTATTGATGATGAAATTGACTTTGATATTGAAAATACTATTAAAGTTAATGAATTACTTGAAGAAGATGATGATACAAATCCTGATGTTTGTATAACTCCAGATAATTTATGTTTCCTAATTTACACTTCAGGATCAACCGGTAAACCTAAGGGTGTAATGATAACTCATAGGGGAATATCAAATTATATTGCATATGATGAGAAGAATGTTCCGATTTATGAGTTAAATAATAAATGTGATAAGTTTGTTTCAATATCTACTGTTTCTTTTATTGTATTTTTAAGAGAAATCTTTGGAACAATAATGAATGGGCTTCCAGTTGTCTTTGCTAATGATGAGCAGTCAATTGATCCGTTTAAATTATCAGAATTATTTATAAAAACTGGTGCTGATGGTTTTGGTTCCACTCCTACAAGATTGCTTGAGTACTTAAGATTAACTGAAATTCAAGACATTCTTAAAAAATGTAAGGTTCTTATAGTCGGTGGAGAAGCATTTCCTCCAATATTGTATGATAAATTATCTAAAGTCACTAATGCTGATATCTATAACTCTTACGGTCCAACTGAAGTTACAATAGCTTCACATTATAAATTAATTGACAGTGATGTCGTTTCTGCAGGTTGGCCAATGCTTAATGTAGTTGATAAGATAATGGATATTGATGGAAACGAATTGCCTCCACATGTTCCTGGCGAAATATATGTTGGTGGGGCAGGAATTGCCAGAGGTTATTTAAACAATCCAGAACAAACAGAAAAAGTCTTTTTAACCTTAAACAATATTCCTTATTATAATACTGGAGATTTAGGTAAAAAAGATGAGTATGGGGAGTTATATACTCTAGGTAGGAATGATACACAAATCAAGCTTCGAGGTTTGAGAATTGAACTTTCAGAAATTGAAGGTGCAATTGCGAATTATGACGATGTGTTGCTAACCAAAGTTGTAGTAAAAACCATTAATTCCATCGAGCATCTATGTGCATATTACACAGCAGTTAGTGAAATAGATCAGGATGAATTGAATAAATACTTGGAAGATAATTTGCCAGATTATATGGTTCCATCTTATTATACTCAATTAGAGGAATTCCCAAAAACTCCAAACGGCAAAACCGACTTTAAAAATTTACCTGACCCAAAAATTGATGTTGAAGAATTAATAAGTCCTAAAAGTGATGTTGAAAAAGGAATTTATGATATTGTATGTGAAATTTTAGGCATCACAGACTTTGGAATAAATACTGATTTATTCAAAATAGGTTTAACTTCACTATCAGTTATCAAACTTTCTTCTTCATTATTTAAAGAATTTGGGGTCGAATTAAGCATTATAGAACTTATTAATGCGAAAAACATTGAAAATATTTCCGAACTTATCGAGGCACACAATACAAGTAAAAAAATGGTCATGGAAGATAATTACGAATTGACTCCAAATCAATTGGGTGTTTACTTTGATTGTATAAAAAATCCTGAGAGAATAGGATATAACCTTCCAAAGAAAATAGTCTTAGATAAAAGCATTGATTCAAATAAATTAAAGGAATCCATTTTAAAAGCTATTGATATACATCCTTATTTGAAAAACAGGATTGTAATTGAAGAGGGTAAGGTTTTCAACCAACAGTCCTTTGAAATTGCAGTTGACGAAATTGAAATTGAAGAAATTGATGATTTGACTCCAGAAATTTTAGATAATTTCATTAAGCCATTCGATATTGTTGATAATCAATTATTCAGATTTAAAATTTATGAAACTTCTTCAAATGTTGTTTTATTGGCAGATTTCCATCATTTAATTGTCGATGGTACATCACTGAATATATTATTCAATGATATATCTGCAATTTATGATGATGACGAAGAGAGGTTAGTTGAAGTTGAAGCAGATGCTTATGAATACATTTCAAATGAGAATAACTTCCAGCTATCAAATCTAAGTAGTGAAAGTGAAGCATTCTTTGATGATATGATGGGTGATTTCGATGAAGGCACAGTATTGACTACTGATTTGGCGGGTGATGATGAAAATGCCGAATTAGCCAATATAAGGATTGGTTTGGATAAAGGATTGTTGGAATCTTTTTGCAGTGATAAGAAAATCAGCCCAAACATATTGTTCATGTCTGCAACAGCACTGACACTTACAAAATATATTTCTAATAAGGATATTTTGATATCCACTATTTTCAATGGTAGGGATAATTACAAATACCAAAATACTATTGGGATGCTTGTAAAAACATTACCTATAGCCTTTAAAACTGATAGGGATATGAATATTGAAGATTACTTCGAATTTATTGCGGATTCATGGTTAAATGTTTTGAATAATTCTTCGTTTAATTATGTAGAAGTTGCAAATAGGTATAATCTATATCCCGACTTCTTATATGCGTTCCATGGAAAAATTATAGAAGATATCAATATTGGTGGAAAAACCTATCCTCGCGAATCAATGGAGTATGATTCCCTGAGATTCAAGTTGGCTTTGAATGTTGTTGAAGTAAACGACGAATTTGTTATTTCAATGGATTATAATGATGCAATTTATTCTAAGGATTATATTTATACTTTTGGAGAGTCAATAAAAAATATAATTAATCAATTCATTGATAAAAAAGAGAAATTGTCTGCAATAAAAATTAAAGACATTGCAATTGTTCCTGAATGGGATGATGCTGAATTCATTGAAGTTGAGACTAAATTGCTTTATGAGTTATTTGAGAAAAATGTTGAGGAGAACCTTGATAAAGTTGCATTAATTAGTTGTGATGGGCAATTGACTTACGATGAGTTAAACAGAAAAGCTAATCGTGTTGCACATGCCCTTATCAATAGAGGTGTTAAGAGCGGAAGCAAAATCTTGCACATGCTTCCTAGAACAAGTGATTTGATCGTTGCAATGTTTGGTATTATTAAGGCTGGCTGTGCATTTATTCCTTTGGCTAATGATTATCCTGAAGAACGTGTGAACTATATATTTGAAAATAGTGATGCGGATTATGTTATTTCTGATTTTGACATTAAAAATGCAGTAGCTGTTTCCACTTTGCTTGATGAGTCAGATGATGAGACAAATCCTAAAGTCGATATCACTCCTGATGATTTGGCTTATATGATTTATACTTCAGGCTCTACTGGAAATCCTAAAGGAGTAATGATAACTAACGAAAATATCACTAATCTTTTTGCAAATTCTGGTGAAAATTATGTTCATAATGTTTATCAGACTGTAGAAAGCATGTTATCCATCACGACAGTATCATTCGATGCTTCCATGATTGAGGTATTGGGTTGTTTTGTCAATGGCAGAACCTTAATATTTGCAGATGATAATCAAACTAAAGACATATTTGAATTGGTTGATCTAATTGAAAGGACAAAACCTGATTATATAGGTTCCACTCCATCTAGATTGCTTCAATATCTGGAATTTGATGGATTTAAAGAAGTATTAAATTCATTTAAGGCCATAAAAGTCGGTGGAGAAAAATTCCCTAAAGAGTTACTGGAATCATTATCTGAGTATGACATTGATGTTTACAATTCATATGGTCCAACAGAAACTACTGTCCAATCAAATTTAAAACACATTGACTTTGATGGAGAAATCAGTGTTGGAAAACCATTATTTAACTATATTACTGAAGTAAGAGATATTGATGATAAATTATTGCCTGACGGTGTAATGGGAGAATTATATATTGGAGGGCAAGGAGTAACAAAAGGTTATTATAAAAACCAAGAAAAAACTGATGAAGTTTATCTGTCAATTAATGGAATCAATTACTATAAAAGTGGGGATTATGCAATAAAGAGAAATGATGAGATTTATGTCCAAGGCAGAATGGATAATCAGATTAAACTAAGAGGTTTGAGAATAGAACCTGGAGAAATTTCCTCTGTAATTTCAACATTTGATGGAATAACAAACGTTGTCGTTGTAATTAAGAAAATCAATGATGTGGATCATTTATGTGCATATTATAGTGGAAGTGATGAAATTGTAGTTGATGAGTTAAAAGAATATATCTCTTCTAGGTTAACGGATTATATGGTTCCAACAGTATTTATGCAATTGGAAAAACTTCCACAAACTCCAAATGGTAAGACTGATATCAAGAATTTACCTGAACCTGAACTAACTAGTGAATATGTGGCTCCTGAAAATGATGTTGAAGCATTTTTCGCAAATTGTTTCCAAGAGGTGTTAGGAATTGATAAGGTTGGAGTAACAGATAATTTCTTTGAAATTGGAGGTAATTCATTAATTGTTACAAAAATTACAATTGAATCAATTAACAATGGATATGATGTAAACTATGCGGATGTATTTGACAATCCAACTCCTAGATTGTTGGCGGATAGTATCTTATCAGGTAAAAAATCCACAACAAGTTATGAAGATGACTATGATTACACATTAATCGATAATTTGTTGAAGAAAAATAATCCTAAATCATTCATTGAAGGTAAATGTGATGAAAGTTTGGGAAATGTGCTGCTTACTGGTGCTACTGGATTTTTAGGTATTCATGTATTGCATGAGGTACTTGAAAGCGAAAACGGTGATGTTTACTGTTTAGTTAGATCTAAAGGCAAATTAACTGCTGAAAAAAGATTGAAATCCTTGCTATTTTATTACTTTGCAGATGATTTTTCAGAGTTTGATGATAGATTGCATGTTGTTGATGGGGACATAACCTCATTAGATGACTTTAAAAAACTGCTCCCATATGATATTAATACCATTATAAACTGTGCAGCTAATGTAAAACACTTTTCAGCAGGCACAGATATTGAAGATATTAATCTGGGTGGTGTGATAAACGGATTGGAATTTGCAAAACTTATTGATGCAAAATATGTTCAAATTTCAACAGTAAGTGTTGCAGGAGAAAGTGTGAATAATTATCCTCCGTCAGATAGAATATTCTCAGAACAAGACCTGTTCATTGGTCAAAGAGTGGATAATCAGTATTTAGGCAGTAAATTTTTAGCAGAGCGCCAAGTATTGGAAGCTGCCGCTGAAGATGGTTTGGATGTAAAAATTATGAGAGTTGGAAATTTAATGGCTAGGAATTCGGATAGTGAATTCCAAATCAATTTTGAATCTAATGGTTTTATAAATAGGATTAAGTCATTTATCACTATTGGTAAGTTTCCGGTTTCAATGTTGAATAATAATATTGAATTTAGTCCAATCGACTACACAGCCAAATCTATTTTAAAGTTAGCAAAATCACCAAAAGAATGTGTGGTGTTCCATCCTTGCAACAATCACAAAATATCATTTGCAGACGTAATTGATATTCTTAAAAATTTAGGATTCGACATTGATGTTGTTAGTGAAGAGGAATTTGAAGCTGCATTGGCTGAAGTGATGAAAGATGAAGAAAAACAAGCTGGGCTTGAGGGTTTCATCACATCTATCGGTTCTGGACAAGTTAAAAAAGTTTGGGTTAAGGATACTAATGATTATACTATCCAAATGTCCTATCTAATGGGTGTTAAATGGCCATTAATATCCGATGAGTATGTTTACAACTTCATGAAGTTCATGAAAGACAGTGATTTCTTCTAAATGAGGTATTGTAATGTATAAAAGGAAGTATGATTTATTAGCAAGTAAATTCAATGAATTTTTCCTGCCGACATTAATGACATCAATGGCGGGAAATATTTGTTTATTCATTGATTCTATTATTGTTAGTTTCTTAATTGGGGCTATAAATCTATCAGCGATTCAGGTAGCCAGTCCGTTAATAACATTTATAAATCTTATTTATTGGATGGTTGGTTTAGGAGGTTCTGTCCTTTGTTCTATTGCAAAATCAGAGTTTGATGAAGAAAAAAGTAATTCACTTTTTTCTGTTTCTATAATGAGTTTGATTGTTCTTGGAATTCTTGTTTTAATTTTAGGATTGCTTACAAAGGGAACTCTCATTCCGATGTTGACTACAAGTAAAGAGATTATTCCTCTCGTTGATGAGTTTTTCACTGTTTTACTATTTGGAATGCCGTTTTTATGTTATCTGATGAGTTTATCATATTTTGTTCGTGCAGATGGCCTTCCTAATTTGGCATTCCGGTCAATTTTGATATCAAACATTGTAAATATTATCATGGATTTTGTTTATATCGAGGTGTTTGGCTTTGGAATTGGTGGTGCTGCATTGGCTACTGCAACAGGTTATGCAGTGGGTTCAATTTATGTTAGCACATACTTCTTTAAATCAGAAAGAACTTTAAAATTCTATAGTTTAAGCAAAATAAAATTGCGTAATGCCTTAAATTATTTTAAGGAGATTGCAACATCAGGTTTTTCATCAGCTTCCACACAACTATTCTTTACAGTACAATTATTAATATATAATGCAGTAATTGGTGTTGTGTTGGGTCAATATGGTTTAACTGCATATAGTGTATGTAGAGGCTGTTCTTATATAATTTACATGTTTCTAATAGGGACTTCACAGACAATGTCTCCTATTGTATCAGTATATTATCAGGAAGAAGATTATTCCGGTGTCGACTATGTTGTGAAAAGAGCGCTTAAAATTGCATTGGTTTCAAGTATTGCATTAGTATTGATTTTTACGTTGGTTCCTCAAACAGCACTGACATTATATAGTGTTCATGGCCAGGCTACTCCGACTGTGGTTAATGCTTTAAGAATATTCATGATTTCTTTTGTTGGTGTTGCAGTAACTTTCTTATTCACTTTCTACACTCAAGCTATTAAAAGAAACAAATTATCTCTATCAACTTCAATCATTGAAGGATTCGTTGCTCCTGTTGGATTATTGTTTATTTTGACTCCAATAATGGGAGGTAATGGTATTTGGCTTTCATTTGTAGGTGCTGAAGTAGTAACAATAATATACATTTTCATTGCTACAAAATACATCTCCAAAAAGACAAATGGTGAATATGGTGGATTCTTCATAAATAAAAAAATGCCAACTAGTGAAGTATTAGATTTAACCGTTGGAGGTACTTTAAAAGAAACGGTTGATGTAGCACGCCATATAGAAAATTATATAAAAGATTTGGGAATAGATGACAATAAATCAATGATTGTGAGTTTATCCGTTGAAGAGATATTGGTGAATATCATTAACATAAATGAAAATCTTGATTCAATAGATGTTCTTGTTAAAATTCAAGAGGAACATATTTTGGTAGGTATTAAAGATCAGGGAATTGAATTTAATCCAGTAATTGAAAATGATGATTTGAAATTTGATAATATTTCAGTATTAAATAAAATTGCTGACAAAATAGACTATTCCCGAGTTTTAGGATTAAACAGCACTGTAATAACTATTAAAATTTAATTGGGATTTTTCATGATGGAGCAATATGGCTTGTAATGTGTTAGGTGATGTTGTAGAAAATGTATTCAATGCAGAATTATTGAAAAATGGGAAGTTTTAATCTTCCTTAATATAATTTTTCACCACTATACTGGTTTTCTTCAGTATATACTTTATTAGTGAAAACTTATAAAAATGATTCACAATATTATGCAACATTCATTGACTCCTCAGGTAATCTATTAAATAATACTCCAGTTAAATTTAATATTAATGGTGTATTTTACACAAGAACAACAGTAAATACTTATATACTTCTTTAACAATTATATTAATTAATTGGTGTTTGAATGATTGTTGTATAAAATAATATGTTGAATTATAATATTGATGGATAATAACTAATCTATTCCTTTAGAGAGAAAATTAATTTTAATCAAAAGATTTTAAATTCTCTCATCGACTAACTATGTTACTCGTAAAATACGGATGAAATTTTTTTATTATTTTTTTCCAATTTTGTATTCTTCATTTCAGACATTAATATTTTAACTATATTATTGCAGGTTATATTATGAATGAAAAAATAATTTTAGGACTTCCAAAGGGAAGTTTGAATAATGTAAAAAGAGGAAATACTCATCAATTATTTGTTGATGCAGGTTATGATGTTCAAGGATACGAACCTGGTGATGAATCTTATGAAATAACCATTTCAAATGATAGTGAAATTGTTGCTTATTTGACCCGTCCACAATCCACTCCTGTTGAATTAAACCGTGGAATGGTGGATATAGCTATTGTCGGTGAAGATTGGGTTAAAGAAGAATCAGTTTTAAGAGACAATGATATTACTAAAATCGGTGATTTGGATTATGGGAAAACCCGTTTGATTGTTGCAGTTCCAAATGATTCTCCATATAATAGTTTATCTGATTTTTTTAAAGCTAATAAAGATAGAAAAACCCCAATTTTATGTTTTACAGAATATCCTAATTTAACCAGAAAGCATATTATGGAAAATGAAGTATATCAGGAAATCTATGGGGATGCTGTACCATTTGTACAGGTTAGAGGTTTAACTGATGGGGATAATGAAATGGTACAGGTTATTAACTCAGACGGTGCTACTGAAGTATACATTGCAAAAGGTGCAGATTTAATAGTGGATAATACTCAAACCGGAAGCAGCTTAAAGAAAGCTGGTTTAAAAGAAATTGAAACTATCATACACTCTTCAGCAGGTCTTTATGCAGGTGTAAACTGTACCGGTGAGAAACTTGAAAAGGCTAAAATGATTTATGAACAGTTATTGGGAGCTGTTACAGCTAAAAAATATTTTGATGTTAAATTTAATATTGCAAATGGTAAAATCGAAGAAGTTTCCAATTATTTAATTGATAATAAATTATGTGCTGATGAACCTACAATAACTCCAGGGTCTGATTTTTCACAGATTAATGTATTGATTCCTAAAGCCAAGTTCCCGGAAATGGTTGATGCGATTAAAGGATTTGATGCAACTTCCATTATTAGAAATGATTTAAAACAACTTATTGAATAATCATTTCTCTTTTTTTTTAATTTTTTTTATATATTGTTTAATTTTATTCATTATTTTAATTGTCATTATTTTTCATTAACATTTATAAAGCATACAAGACATAAATAAATATAATATATAATATCGCGGGGATAAAAGAATGTTAACATCTGTACAAAAAGAAATATTGCAAACACTAATAAACCTATACCAATCTTCAGATGGAAAATCCATTAAAGGAGAGGACATTGCTGAAGTCATGAATAGAAATCCCGGTACTATTCGTAATCAAATGCAATCACTTAGAAGTTTAAGTTTAGTAAAAGGTGTTCCAGGTCCTAGGGGAGGATATAAACCAACAATCGAGGCATATCACTCTTTAAATATTTCAATCTCAGAAAAGGAAGCAAAAGTTCCCATATATAAAAATGATGAACGATTGCCGGATATTTCTGTTGCAAAAATTGAATTTACATCAGTACCTCAGCAGGAAGAATGTGAAGCTGCTATAAAAGTACTTGGAACTATCAAGGATTTAAATCTTGGAGATACAATAAAAATAGGTCCAACACCTGTAAACAACCTGGGAATCATGGGAGAAATTGTTGGAAGAGATGATATGGATAATATTTTACTTGTAGATACAACTACAATAAGAAGCATACCAAAACAGACTGTAGGAGATATTGCAAGTAAAAACGTAATTTCTTTAAAAATAGATTGTGGTTTAAAAGAAGCTGCAAAGATATTTTCTGAAAATAAAATAGATGGTGCACCAGTTATAAAAGAAGGTAAGGTAGTTGGCGTATTTACTTCAACAGATTTAATAAATGCATTAGCCAATAATATGGAAGATATTGTTGTCGGCGATTTAATGTCAAAAGAAGTAATTATCATAAACGAAGACTTAAAAATAGCGAAAGCTATTGAAATATTATTTAAGAAATCTATCTCAAGATTAATGATAGCTGATAAAGATAATAACTTACTCGGAATTGTAACAAGAACAGATTTAATTAATTCTATTACCAATTTTGAAGAATTCCCCATTTTTTAATATTAGTGTGATTAAATGGATAAAGTCAATCAATTAAAAATAAAACCTGATATGAAAGTATCTGAATTGATAGAGCAGTTTGATAAATCAGGAGTTTTAGGCTCAGGAAGAGTAGCAAGAGCATCAAATATCCTTACAGATATGATTAAAGATGATGAAATGAACATTTTCATGAGTCTGGGAGGCCCATTAATACCTGGAGGCCTTAGAAATATCGTAACGGATATGATACGAAATGAATACGTTAATTTAATTATTTCAAGCGGAGCAAACATTACTCATGATTTACTGGAGGCATTTGGCGGAAAGCATTATCGTGATGAAGGAAGGGATGATGAGGATTTAAATGCTGAAGGAATAGGAAGAATTGCTGATATTAATGTAGGCTCAGATGATTTTACAATTTTTGAAAGCGAAATGATTAAAATATTTGAAGATATTTCAGCCCGTAAAAGTAAAATATCAATTCAGGAGTTATTATATGAAGTAGGATTGCTTATTGATGATGAAAATTCATTTTTAGCAACTGCAGCTAGAATGAAAACTCCTATTTTTGCTCCAGGATTAATTGACAGTATGTTCGGATTACAATTATGGATGTTTACACAAGATCATGATTTTACAGTTGATGCAGTTGCAGATATGCATTATCTTTCTGATTTAGTTTTTGATAGTGAAAGAATTGGAGGAATACTTTTAGGCGGTGGTTTAACTAAACATTATACTTTAGCTTCCACATTGCTTAAAGGCGGACTTGATTCAGCTATTCAAATAACACTTGACAGACCTGAAGCAGGTAGTTTAAGCGGAGCACCTCTGCAGGAAGCAAAATCCTGGTCTAAAGCAAGATGCGGATCTACACTTGAAACAGTAATTGGTGATGTTACTATAATATTTCCGTTAATCTATGCAGCAGTATTGGACAAAATTTAGCTCTAATGAGAATTATATTTGTTTTTTTTTGAAATTATCTTGTGTGATGGGTATTTGGTGTTAAAAAGAGATTAAAAAGGAAAATGGTTTGTTTTCCTTCTTAGTCATCTAATTCAATACCTAATTTTGCAGCAAATCTTGCTAAAAGTACAGTAACAATTACTGCAATTATTGTTACAATAATAGCATAGCTAAATAAGCTGGTTAATGCATTTCCTTTACCAACGAATTGTTCGATTAATGCTTGAATAGCATTATTCCATGCTAAACCTGCTACAAATGCAAAAGCTGTAGTAATTAAACCTAAAATGGTTTCCATTATTAATTTGGTTACTTCAGTTGCCATGTATTTATCCTCCCTTTAATTTTTTTGTTCATTAGATAAGTAGAACATTTATATTTTATGTATTTTGTTATTAAAATACTTTTAGTTAATTTTAACTTTAATTTAGTAAATTTTCACATGCAATTTTAGGATTATCTGCTTCATAAATGCTTCTTCCAACAATTATGGCATTAGATATTTCTAAAGTTTTTTTACCGTCTCCACCTTGTTTTCCAACTCCTGGTGATATTATGTAAGCATCAGGACCTACAATATCTCTTATAACTTGTAAACGATCAAGACGGGTTGCTGGAGCTACATAGTTTGTTATTCCCATTTCAACTCCCATTTTTGCAATTTCCTCTGCAGAGGACTGTAAGAATTTTTTAGCTCCTGGATGGGACATTTCAGTTAGTAAAAATAATTCTTTTTCATATTTTTTTGCAACATTTAGACATGCTTCCACACTATCTGGACCTACGAATCCATGGCATATTATTGCATCGGCTCCTGCTTTAAAAGTCTCTTCACATATTTTTTCATTTGTTGCATCAATATCCGCTACTTTAAAATCGCATATTACTTTAAAATCAAATTTGTCTTTTAATTTTTTTATGATTTCAAGGCCTTCTGCAAGTGCTAGCGGATAGCCAATTTTTATGGTGTCTATATTATCTGAAACTTTTTCACATATATTTATTGCTTCTTTTTCGCTACCTACATCTAATGCTAAAATTAAGTTATTTTTAATGTTCATATTTTATTATTTGTTGTTATTATTTAAATTATTTTTTTTAAAACAGATTATTTTTGTTGTTTTTTTTAAATTATGTTTGAGTCGGCATAATAATTTATTCAAGTAGAATTGATAAATTTTTAATTATGTTTATATATAATAAAACTAATACTTAATTATATCAAATGGTAATTAAAAAATTTTTTAGATTTACCTAATTTGATAAAAAAAGAGAGGAATTTATCATGCATATTATGGAAGGATATTTACCATTGGAATGGTGTATTATTTGGTTTGTCATATCATTTATTGTCGTTGCATATGGTGTATATCAGATTAAAAAAATAGTAGATGAAACTCCAGAATCTAAAGCATTACTTGCTGTTAGTGGAGCATTCATGTTTGTATTATCATCTTTGAAATTACCTTCTGTTACTGGAAGTTGTTCTCACCCTTGTGGTAACGGTTTAGGTGCAGCATTATTTGGACCTGCAGTAACTGCAGTTTTAGCAACTATTGTACTTCTTTTCCAAGCAATTTTACTTGCTCACGGTGGATTAACTACTTTAGGTGCAAACATTTTCTCAATGGGTATTATAGGTCCTGTTGTAGCATGGGCTGTATATAAAGCTTTAATCAAAGCTAATATGTCTTCCACCGTTGCAGTATTTTTTGCAGCATTTTTAGGAGACTTATTAACTTACGTAGCTACTTCATTCCAATTAGCTTTAGCTTTCCCAGCTCCTTCATTTGGATCTGCATTATCTAAGTTTTTAGTTATTTTCGCAGTTACTCAAGTGCCATTGGCTATTGGTGAAGGTATTTTAACAGTAATTATTTGGGATAGATTAAAAGAATATAAACCAAAATTATTGGATAAACTTGGCGTATTAGCTCCTAAAGAGGCATAAGGTGATATTATGGATAAAACAACATTAATTATATTGGCTGTCGTTTGTATAATACTTTTCGTTGCACCATTAATAATATTCAATGGTCATGGTGAAGATGACGGTTACTTTGGCGGTGCAGACGATGCAGCAGGTGAAGCTATTAATGAATCACAAGGTGGTAAATATGAACCTTGGGCTTCAGCAATTTGGGAACCTCCTAGTGGAGAAATAGAAAGTTTATTATTCGCTCTTCAAGCTGCTATTGGAGCAATCATTATAGGTTATTTCTTTGGATACTGGAGAGGTCAAAAAAGTAAAGAAGATTAATTAATCTTCTTATTTTTTCTTTTTTTGTGATTTTATGAAGTTTGATATGGATTATATAGCGCATAATAATGCTTTAACAGAAACAAATCCTTATTTTAAATTGTTTTTAACAATTATTCTGCTAGTTGTTACGTTAGCTCTGGATAATTTGTATTTTGATGTAATTGTATTTATTATAATGTCAATTGTCATTTTAGCAATTGCTAAAATTGCTTTTAAGTCTTATTTAAAATTCTTATCAATTCCGATGGCATTTCTTATAATAACCTGTATATTTTTAATATTTTTCTTTGGAAGCGGTGAAGTTATATATGATACAAAAATACTAGGTATTGTAGTTACAAAAAATTCCCTGCATTATGGTGTCTACACATTTATGCGTGTAATGGGATGTTTGCCTTGTTTAGGCTTTTTAGCACTTACAACTCCAATAGCAAAAATTTTACATTGTCTTGCAACTTTAAAAGTTCCAAAAATTATTATTGAAATTGGGCTTTTAATGTATAATTCAATATTTATATTCCTAAATGAAATAGATACTATGCAAAAGGCACAGCAGACACGCTTAGGTTATCATTCTTATACCACTTCATTCAAATCATTGGGTGGTCTTGCAAGTACAATATTTTTAAGGTCTCTTGATAAAAGTGAAACTTTACAGCATTCTCTTGATTCAAGAGGTTATGATGGTGAATTGCCAGTTTATGAGCCAAAAAACAGGAGTAATTAAAATGTTAGAAGTTCAAAATTTGAAATATTCTTATAATAATGATTATCAGGCTCTAAAAGGAGTTAGCTTAAAGATAGATGAAGGTGACATGATTGCTCTTTTAGGTAAAAATGGTGCTGGAAAATCTACTTTGTTTCTCCATTTAAACGGGATATACGAGCCGGATGAAGGAAAAGTTTTCATTGATGGTGAAGAACTTAAATACGATAAAAAATCTTTACTTAAATTTAGACAAAAGGTAGGAATTGTCTTTCAAAATCCCGATGATCAGATTTTTGCTCCTACAGTAGAGGAAGATGTTGCTTTCGGGCCTTTAAATTTAGGTTTGTCTATGGAAGAAGTTCAGGATAGGGTTGAAGAATCTTTAGCTCGTGTTGGAATGAGCGGTACTGAAAAAATAGCTCCACATCATTTAAGTGGAGGTCAAAAGAAAAGAGTGGCTATTGCAGGAATTTTGGCTATGAAACCTGAAATCATGATTTTGGACGAACCGACTGCAGGACTTGATCCTCAGGGTGTAGAAAATTTAGTAAAATTATTAAAAGAACTTAATGATGAAGGAATTACTATTCTAATTTCAACCCATGAAGTTGATTTGGTGCCGGATTATGCAAATAAAGTATTTGTTTTAGTTGATGGTGAATTGATTGCTGAAGGTACACCTAAAGCAATATTTTCACAGCCGGAAGTTCTTGAAAAGGCTCATTTAAAAATTCCTATTGTAACGGAATTATTCCAACAACTCGAAACCGAAGGTTTTGACATGGAAAATGATTATCCTTTAACAATTGAGGAAGCTAAGGAAAAGTTTCTTACTTTAATAAATAAAAACTAATTTTTTTTAATTTTATTTTTAGTATTATTTTTAATTATTCTTACAAATAGTTATATATTAATATGAACATACTTTTTTTTAAGGTGAAGTTTATGAGGATAGGAATTTGTGATACAACATTTGCTCGTTTTGATATGGCATCAGCTGCTATAGATGAGCTTAAAAATAATGCTTATGATTTAAAAATTATTCGCCAAACAGTTCCTGGAGTTAAAGACTTGCCAGTAACTGCTAAAATCCTCATAGAAGAGGAAAACTGTGATATTGTAATGGCACTTGGAATGCCGGGACCAATGGAGAAAGATAAAATGTGTGCTCATGAAGCTTCAACAGGCCTTATTAATGCTCAATTAATGACAAACACCCATATTTTAGAGGTTTTTGTTCATGAAGATGAAGAAGAAGATCCTGTTGAGTTAAAAAAACTAGCAGAAAACAGAGCTCGTGAACATGCGCAAAATTTAATTAAGATGATGTATCATAGAAAAGCTATGAGAAAAGAAGCAGGCATGGGAATGCGTGAAGGTAAAGAAGATGCAGGACCATTATGAGGGCAACATGGATTATAAAGTAACTGCGGAAGACAAAAATGCTACATATGTGGTTCTTCCAGCATATAATGAAGAAACTAGAATTCAACCAGTAATTGAAGCTATTGCTGAGAAAGGATACAATATGGTCATTATTAATGACGGATCATCAGACAATACACTGGATGTTATTCTAGAATCTAAAAGAAAATATCCCAATAGGATTCATCTTTATTCATTAATTCTTAATCGGGGTGTTGGTGTTGCAACACAAACGGGTTTTGAAGCTGTTTTAAAATTCAATCCCAAATATGTTGTAAGTATGGATTCAGATGGCCAACATTCTGCTGATGATTTGGAAGCGGTAATAGAACCTTTGGTTTCCGGCAGGGCTCAGGCTGTTATAGGTGTAAGGCCACTTAAAGACATGCCTAAAAGCCGAAATTTTGCAAATGCAGTAATGAACTTTTTAACAAAAATATTTTATGGTGTTGATGTTAGTGATTCTCAAACTGGTTTTAGAGCAATAACATTTGATGCTTTAAATAAAATTACAATCAATGCCAGAGGTTATTTAATATCTTCCGAATTCATCCGTGAAGTTAATGATAATGATATTCCTTTTGAGGAAGTTACTATTCAAACCATTTACACTCCAGAAACACAGTCAAAAGGAACAAATTCTAAAGTCGCATTAAAAATTCTATTTCAAATGATGAAACATAAACTGTTTGATTAAGGTGTAATCATGTTAATATATTCAATATTATTTCCAATACTAGCTATAATAGCTATTATCGTATTCTTTTTCAGATTCAGAAGTGGAAAACTGTCCTTATCTTCTTTTTTTATCTGGTCAATTATTTGGATTTTTGTAATTATATTTTCCATATTTCCAGACTCAAGTATGGTATTTGCAAGGGTTTTTGGAATTACAAGAGGGCTTGATTTTATCATAATTACTGCAGTAGTGCTTTTATTTTATTTGGGTGTGAAATTATATTACAAACTCGATAAACTAGAAGATGATGTAAATAAAATTGTTAAAGAAGTGGCAATAAGCAATGAAATTAGTTTAGATGATGAGGAAGAAAAATAATTATGATATATTTCAGAGGATGTACTGCACGTGAAAAAGAAACATCAATAGCGGATGCAACAGAAAATCTATTGAAATCCGCAGGTGTTGATTATAAAGTTTTGGATGATGAAAAATGCTGCGGTTCAGTACTGTTAAGAACAGGCTTTATTGATGAGGCTCAAAGTCAAATACAAAAAAATACCGAGGCTTTATCAGGCGAGTTAATATTAACTTCATGTGCAGGATGTTATAAAACTCTAAATCAGGATTACGAAGGTTTGGATGTTATTCATATTTCACAATTCTTAAAAGAGTTAATTGATGATAAAAAATTAAATTTTAATAAAAAAGATTTAACTGTCACTTATCATGATTCATGTCATTTGGGCAGGCACTGCAGCATATTTGAAGAACCGAGAGATGTTATCTCTAGTGTGGCTGATTTAGTTGAAATGCAAAATAATCATGAGAATAGTTTGTGTTGCGGTGCAGGCGGTGGAGTAAAGTCCGCTTATCCTGAAATTGCAGATGAAATTGCAGATTCAAGAATATCTCAGGCCATTGACACAAATGCTGATTTATTGGTTAGTTCATGTCCTTTTTGTAAGCTTAATTTAAAAAATCGTGGTTTAGATGTTTTGGACTTAACTGAATTTTTAATTGAATATGGTGATGTTAATGAAGAACAGTGAACTTGAAACAATGAGAAAATCATTCAATACAGTTAAATCAAGATCATCTGAAATTAAAGACTCACCTCAGGTTAAAAGGTTGGAAGATAAAGTTCGTGAAATTAAAAAATATTCTATTCAACATTCTGATGAATTATATAATCAGGTCATTGAATCATTTAATCGAAATGGTATTGATGTTGAGTTTGCAAAAACTAAAGAAGATGCTGTAAACATTATCTTTGATTTGATTGAAGGTTATGATAATAAGGTAATTGCTAAGGCTAAATCCAATACATTAGGCGAAATTGATTTAAAAAGTAACTTGGCCGATAAAAATTGGAATGTAGTTGAAACTGACTTGGGAGATAGAATTTTACAACTTAAAAAAACAGATAATAAGCCCGTTCATCCGACAGGGCCTGCTTCTCATTTAAACATTTCAGAAATTACAGATATCGTCAATGATTCTTTAAACAGCAATGTAAATCCAATTCCACGTGAAATAATGGAGCTTGTCCGTGAAGATGTATTGAATTTATTGAAAAATACTAATGTAGGTATATCAGGAGCTAATGCAATTGCATCAGAAGAAGGTTCATGTGTAATGGTTCACAATGAGGGTAATATTTCACTAGTTTCACTAAAAGATTTGCATATAATTGTAGCAGGAATTGATAAAATTGTACCAACATTGGAAGATGCAATTTCCATTGCAAAACTTGAAACAGTATATGCAACAGGCAACTATGTAACATCATACATCAATGTAATATCTGCCCCATCAAAAACTGCAGACATTGAAAAGAAATTATTGAAAAATATGTATGGTGCTAAAAAAGTTGCAGTGATTCTTTTAGATAATGGAAGAAGCTCTGCAAGTGAAGAATGCTTATGGTGCATTGGTTGTGGAAACTGTGTTGTCCACTGTCCGGTATATAATGCAGTTGGAAATGAATTTGGATTCAATAATTATTTGGGCGGAAGAGGCGTTGCAATGTCAAAATTCATTGAAGATGATGAGACATGCTTCGAATCCGGCCTTTATATGTGTACCTTATGCGGATTATGTACACTTAACTGTCCTGTAGCTATTCCAACAAATGAAATAATTGAAAACATGAGAAAACTATCATCAGATGTTGGTTTTTATCCTAGAGTTCACGAAAAAATCAAGGATAATGTAAGTAAAAACGATTCCCCATATTAAAAATACTTTTTTTTGAATATTAAAGTTAGTGTATTAAAATAACAAAAACAAGTTAAAATCAATGTCTACAACAGGATAAACATGTTCGAACAAGTAGACATTGAATTAAATTTATTCATTTAAATTTTAGAATTTAAGTACCCAGAAGTTGGATTTTAAACTCTAATGAATATTATGAAATAGAGTATATATAAATTTATTATTTTTTAATTTAAAAACCATAGGAAGTGTCGATTAGATCCAACAACCCAAACATAACAGTAAAAAGTTATCGCTAAACTATGATTCTAATATTTGATTCTTTCTACAGTTTAAATGAGAAATAGATTATGGCATCAAATTAATTATATAAAGTGCGAAAAAATCAAAATCTAAAACAACAACTCATTAAATACTAGAAAATACCATAATAAATCTTTTAAAAGATTTTTTTTTAGATGTCATTTTTAAAATAATGGAATCAATTGATAATTAATGATATTTTTTTCATTATCTGTATAAATTGTATTGAAAAGATAGTTCATAAAATATGCATATGCTTATAAAGAAAGAATACCAAATATAAATATATTATATTTTAGTATTTTATTATTATAAACGGAGGAAATACATGCTTCTATTAATTAGTCCTATAAACCATGAAGAAGCTCTTGAATCTATTAAAGGTGGAGCAGATATTGTTGATGTTAAAAATCCTAAAGAAGGATCTTTAGGTGCTAATTTCCCTTGGGTCATTAAAGAGATTAGAGAATTAACTCCCAAGGATAAGTTGGTTAGTGCTACTTTAGGAGATGTACCGTATAAGCCAGGTACTGTTTCTCTTGCAGCAATGGGTGCTCATGTTTCAGGAGCAGATTACATTAAAGTAGGATTATACGGAACCAAAAATTACGATGAAGCTGTTGAAGTCATGAAAAATGTATCTAAAACTGTTAAAGATGTAAGTCCAGATACTATTGTTGTAGCTGCAGGATATGCTGATGCTCATCGTGTTGGTGCTGTTGATCCTATGGAAATTCCAAAAGTAGCTCGTGATGCAAACTGTGATTTAGCAATGTTGGATACTGCTGTTAAAGATGGACATACTTTATTTGATTATTTGGATATTGATAAGTTAACTAAATTTGTAGAAGAAGCTCATAGTTATAATTTAAAAACTGCTCTTGCAGGATCTGTCAAAAAAGATCAATTAAAACCATTACATGATATTGGTTGTGATGTAGTTGGTATTAGGGGAGCTGCTTGCATTGGTGGCGACCGTAATACAGGTAAAATACATCATACTGCTGTAAATGAGCTTAAAAAATTATGCGATTCATTTTAAGTAGGTGTTTTTAATGTTTTCTAAAAAAGTTCAAGAAGCAAGATTGTCATATACCTTTGATGATTTTTTACTTACTCCAAATGCTAGTTATGTGGAGCCAAAAGATATTGATACTACTGTCGAATTATCTAAAGGCATTAAGTTAAATATACCAATTTTAAGTGCTGCTATGGATACTGTCACTGAATCAAAGCTTGCTATAGCTATGGCACAGGAAGGTGGTATTGGAGTAATTCACAGAAATTTATCCTTGGAAAGACAAGTTGAAGAAGTTAAAAAAGTTAAATCCGCTGAAGATATTACTATTCGGGATGTTGTAACTATTACTCCGGATTCAACTATATTGGATGTTCAAAATAAAATGCAAGATGAATTAATCAGTGGTCTTCCTGTTGTTGATGGTGATAAAATCATTGGTATTATATCTAAAAGGGATATCAGGCCAGTTATGAAATCAGATCCTAATAAAACAGTTAAAGATATTATGACTTCTGATGTTGTTACTGTTGAAGAACCAATCACTGCTGAAGAAGCGTTAAATATCGCTTATGAAAATAAAGTAGAAAGGTTACCTGTTCTTTCTGATGGTAAACTAGTGGGAATAATTACTATTAAAGATATTTTAAATCAAGCACAATACCCTAATGCTGCACGTGATAAAAATGGTGAATATTTGGTTGCTGCAGCTTGCGGACCATTTGATTTGGAACGTGCAAAAGCACTTGATAAGGCAGGTGCAGACATTATTTCAATTGACTGTGCTCATGCTCATAATATGAATGTAGTCGAATTCACTAAAAAGATTAAAAAAGAAATCAATGCTGAGTTATGTGTCGGTAACATTGCAACTGCTGAGGCTGCTGAAGACTTAATTTCAATGGGTGTGGATGCACTTAAAGTAGGTATCGGTCCAGGTTCAATGTGTACAACCCGTATTGTAGCAGGTGTTGGTGTACCACAGCTTACTGCGATTTCTGACGTTGCTGATGTAGCCGCAGGTTCAGGAGTTCCTGTTATTGCAGATGGTGGTATCAGATACTCCGGTGATGTAGCAAAAGCTATTGGTGCCGGTGCAGATGCAGTAATGTTGGGTAATTTACTTGCAGCATCTTTTGAAGCTCCAGGTGATGTTGTTGTTATGAATGGAAAACAATATAAGAAATACCGTGGAATGGGATCCATGGGAGCTATGACAAGTGAATTTGATGGTGGTGCTGATAGATACTTCCAAGGTTCTAAAAGTAAAATGAACCACACAAAATATGTTCCTGAAGGAATTGAAGGTGCAGTACCATATAGAGGAACCATTGCAGAAATTTTATTCCAATTAGTTGGCGGTTTAAAATCTTCAATGGGTTATTGTGGAGCTGAAGATATTGCTAATATGAAACAAAAAGCCAGATTTGTTAGAATTACTAGTAGCGGTATAAAAGAGTCACATCCTCATGATTTGTTAATCACTAATGAAAGTCCTAATTATCATTCCTTTGATTAGATTATTGGGTTAATATTAATGGTGTTTTGAGAAAATACATTTATTTTCTTGAATTTTCCATTAACTTTAAATATGATGTAATACAATATTATTACATTAGATAATTTTATGATTGTTTTTAATCATGGTAAATCTAATTGATTTACAATTTTTTATTATTTTTATTGGAGAGAAATTAAAATGGCAAGAACTAAAAAAGTTGGTATTACTGGTAGGTTCGGTGCAAGATACGGAAGAAAAGCTAAAAGATCTGTAAAAATCATCGAAGAAAACATGAAAAAGAATCATGTTTGTCCTAAATGTGATAGACCTTATGTAAAAAGACAAGCTGCTGGAATTTGGAAATGTAGAAAATGTGGTGCAGTATTCACTGGTGGAGCATATGTTCCACAAACTCCTATGGTAAGATCTGCAGCACGCAGTATAAGAGATATTAAAGCGGAGGAATAATCCTTGTATAAGTGTCCACGCTGTGGAACAGAAGTAGATCAAAAAAGCTACATGGATAATAAATGTCCTAATTGTAGATATAGGATTTTATTTAAAAATGTTCCAGAAGTAACCCGTTGGGTATCAGCAAGTGTTCCTGATGGGAATATGACTAACAGAGTCGGTCTTAAAAAATAGAATTAAATCAAGGTTTTAACTAATCTTGTTTTATCTATAATTCTTTTTACTATTTTTGATTTAAATGTTAATTTCAACTTCTAGAAAGCCTTCTCAAAAGACAAGAAAGTTCTGTAAAAATTTTGCTCATGCAACAGATTCAACATCTGTAAATAGGGGTAAAATGAATATGAGAGAACTTTTATTAAAAGCTCTTGCAGAAGATGAAGTTAATTTAGCTATTGTTAATGAAATTAAAGGAAATCCGAGTAGAATTACTTTTTATTCTAATAAAGGGGATGAATTACTTACAATTTTAATTAGTGTTACAACTACAAATGAAAGACTCAATATTTCCCCATCCAAATTAAAAATAGTATCTGATGTTGAAAACCTTAATGTGCTAAATGATATTTTAGGTTTTGAATTAGTTGATAAGGCTGAAGAGAATTATATTCATATTTCTAGTGGCTATGATGATGTAATAGCTAAAATAAATTTTATAAATAAATTTGGAGATAAGATTGATTTCCAGATTAATATTAAAAAGATTTTAGATAAAAATGATTGATAATAGTCCTTTAGAATCTGTAAAAAGTGAAATCAATATTGAGTTTGAAAATTCTAAGCAGGCAGAAATTATTTATGATTCAATTATCTTAGAATTTCAGACAGCTCCGGATTATAGATCTTCTATGGACTTAACTTTAAAAGATAATTGTATTATCATTAATATTGATGCTCAAGATTCAACATCGTTTAGAGCTTCTGTTAATTCTGCTATTAAGTGGATTAATTTATCATTACAAATAAATAATTTAACAAATATATAAATTAAAAAGGTGATTATATGGAAATTCCTGAAAATATACAAGAGCAATTAAATCAGTTTCAACAGTTACAACAACAAGCTCAAGCTGTAACTATGCAAATTCAAAGTGTGGAAGTGCAAATTCAAGAAACTGAAAAAGCATTAGAAGAATTAAATAATAATGATGAAAATACTGAAGTATTTAAACAAGCAGGTAATTTACTCATTAAAGTAGATTATAAAGATGCTTTAGAAGAAGCAGAAGATAAGTTAGAAACTCTCAAGTTAAGAAAACAAACCATGTCTCGCCAAGAAGAAAGAGTCATGAAAAAACTTGAAGAAATGCAAAGTAATATTCAATCTGCTATGCAAGGAATGGCTCCTAATGGGGCTTAATTTCTATTCTTTTTTTTAGATTATTATGTCAAAACTTAAAAAATTATCTTCCGATGATTTAGATAATATTTCTGCTGATTTTGGTGAAATTCTTGAGACTGAAGTTTCAAAAGTTATTTCAACTAAAGAACTTGAGGACATTGATTTAGACATTACTCTTAATTATGAAAATAATCAACTGGATGTTGATGTTGATTTAGGAGTTCTTTTTGATGAATTATCTGAAATTAATCAGGACATGTTAATTGAAGCTGTTGATGAAGCTTATTTGAAGTTTGATTTATATATAGATGAAAATTATAGGGAATAATTATTTTTTTTAAAATTATTGGTATTACTTTTTATTATTTTTTTCATAAATATAGTAATACTTTTTTATAAAAAAGTATTTATATAATAAAAACTAACTATTAAACATGGTTTGAAGTTAAAATTTTCAAAAGCTAGCTACGGATGAACACATTTTTTTCTGTCTTTCAAATTTCCCTCTTCTAAACTTCAAACTTATTTTTTTATTTTTTTAAGTTCCTATTTTTCTTATTTTTCATACAATTTAACTTTATTTAAATTAATTTACTTAATTTTGAGGTCTTTATATCAATATCATTTTAGTTCAGTAAATTATGATTAAACAAGTAATTCAAGACTACTTTATTGATTCTGGATTTTTTTCTATATTTATATTTTTACTTTCATTAATTTCTTATGCTGTTTTTATTTTTTATTTAATTTATTTTATTATTTTTAAGTATATTTTTAAATTTTATATTATTTTAATGAAAAATATATATTCAAGTATAATTTAATTTTTATAAATTTCAGATAACTTTATATATTATGTTGTTAAAAATAATTAACAAGGGATAAAAATCATATTTTTTATACTTTCCCCTAAATTGATCATTATTTTTAATTTTAAAAATTAGGTTAAAATCATTATTTTAGCCTAATTTTCCTCCTATTGTTTTTTTTTAAATTTTAACTTTATTGTGCAAGAATTCTCCGGCTTCTTTAAGCCGGGGATGAATTGCACATTTTAGTGGATAGTGTCTATATTTTTTTTTTATGTGGATGGGGTGGTGAGATTAGTTTTCAAATGCTCTCGGATAAATGCCATATAATATGTAGGTTTATAATATGTAATATAGAAAGATGG
>CACXWH010000005.1 GCA_902771225.1 uncultured Methanobrevibacter sp.
CATGGGTACTTACTTACCTGTAAGAAGAGCAAGAGCAGAAAACGAACTTGGTGGAGTTCCATTCGGATTCATGGCAGATATCTGTCAAGGTTCCAGAGCATACCCAGATGACCCTGTAAGATCAACTTTAGAAGTAGTAGCTTTAGGTGCTGCTTTATACGACCAAATTTGGTTAGGTTCTTACATGTCTGGTGGTGTAGGATTCACTCAATATGCTACAGCTGCATACACCGATAACGTATTAGACGACTTCACCTACTATGGTAAAGACTACGTCGAAGACAAATTCGGAGACTTATGTTCAGCACCTAACAACATGGACACAGTTCTTGATGTAGGTACTGAAGTAGCATTCTACGCATTAGAACAATACGAAGAATACCCAGCTTTACTTGAAACTCACTTCGGTGGATCTCAAAGAGCTTCAGTTATTTCCGCAGCTGCTGGTGCTTCTACCGCATTCGCTACTGGTAATGCTCAAACTGGTTTAAGCGCATGGTACTTAGCTATGTACTTACACAAAGAACAACATTCCAGATTAGGATTCTACGGTTTCGATTTACAAGATCAATGTGGTGCAGCTAACGTATTCTCCATCAGAAACGATGAAGGATTACCACTCGAAATGAGAGGACCAAACTATCCTAACTACGCAATGAACGTAGGTCACCAAGGTGAATACGCTGGTATTGCACAAGCACCTCACTCCGCACGTGGAGACGCATGGGCATTTAACCCATTAGTAAAAATCGCATTTGCTGACAAAAACTTAGTCTTTGACTTCGGTAAAGTACGTGAAGAATTTGCTAAAGGTGCATTAAGAGAGTTCGAACCTGCTGGTGAAAGAACTGCTATTACCCCAGCAAAATAAATAGTTGAACACGGTGATAGGTGATTTTTTCACCTATCTCCAATTTTATAAAATCAAGTTTACTTGAAAAAAATCAAAAGATTTATAAGAACAGTAATTAAATATTAATATAGCAAATCAAGTTTGCTTGAAAATTATCAAAAGATTTATATTAACATTATTAACAAAGATTATTGTAAGTAATAATTTTGGTAATTATTCACTTGGATTTTTGTATGGAACAAAAATCAAATTTCATGTTTATTAAATGATCAATTTAATAAAAAATATGGAGGAAAAAAATTATGGACCCTGTAACATTAGGTGTTGTTGCATTAATGGGCGCAGTTGCTACTATTGGAGGGGCTGCAGAAGACTTAGAATCAGATATTGGTTCTCAAAGTAACCCTAACTCACAAGTTCAACTTGCTCCACAAATGGGACATTTACACCGTATGATAAACAAAGCGGCTTCTGGTGAACCGGTCGCTTATGGTGTTTGGTGTGGTATAGCTGGTGCTGTTGCATATATTTTAATTAATGCGTTTGGTGCAATCCCTGGATTCCCTGTAATCGCTATTGCAATTGGTGCTGCTGTTGCTGCATGTGTTCACTCTATTTATACTGTTACATCCCATATGGGTAGGATTGTTGGTCAATCACAATTCGAACAACCATTATTTATGGATGTATTAACTCAATCTTTAGGACCTATCGCAGGTCACGGATTTATAACTAGTTTTTGTATTGTTGGAATTTCATACTTAATGATTATCCCAACAGGTACTACTGGACCGTTACACGTATTCCCATTACCTCTCTTAGCTATGCTTTGGGGTATTGCTTTAGGAGCTATCGGTTCCTCAACTGGGGATGTTCACTACGGTGCAGAAAGTGAATATCAAAAATTCGAATTTGGTGGAGGTACTCCTGTAGCTATTCAAGGAGACATCGTTACTAAAGCTCCATTAGGTGCTAAAAACTCTATGGATGTTGTAAACTTCTGTGCTAAATTCGGTGGACCATTAACTGGTTTATGTTTCGGTCTCGTTGTATTCTTTAGTTTCTGGAATACAGTTGTATTTGGAATAACTGGCGGTATTATTGTAGGTATTATAATTGTTATTTTATTAATTATTATAAATGACAGATTAGAAGTATTTGCAAGAAATAAATACGGACCATATGAGGAAGAATAAGGAGGTTTCGATTATGGATCCAATTAGTTTAATTTTATTTATCGCAATAGGCGGTATTATGATTGGTGCAGGTGTGCACTTTATTCCTGTAGGAGGAGCTCCTGCAGCTATGGCAACCGCTACCGGTGTAGGTACTGGTACTGCTATGTTAGCTGCTGGTGCAGGTTTAACAGGATTAATCACTGCTGCAGCTATGGCTAATCAGCCAGTATATATAATAGGTATAAGTGGTGCATTAGGTGCAATGATTATGATGGGTATTACCATGCTCATTGCTAACTTAATTTATGTCTTTGGTGTAGGTATTGTTCCTGCAGCATCAAAAGTACCTGTTGACTGGATTACTAAACGTAACCAAGAAGCTTATAAAACTCCTGGTACTGAAGGTCACGGTGTACCTACTACTTCATTTATAAGTGGTCTTATTGGTGGACTTCTTGGTGGTCTTGGTGGTGGATTAGTATTCTACGGTATTAATAATGCTGTTGAAACTAGTAGTTTAATTGCTAATTTCTTCCCTAAAAATTTAGTTGACCCAGTAAGTATTGGTTTAGCCGCAATTTTAGGTATAGGTGTGTTCTTCATTAATTCAGTTATTGCTTCATATAATATTGGTGGTACTATTGAAGGTATGCACGACCCTAAATTTAAAAGAATCGGTACTGGAGCACTTGCATGTGCTATTGCATCTGTAGTGCTTGGAATTTTCTGTGTTATCTTAACTGGAGGTATATAAAATGTCTGCTGGTGGAAGTGCTGACGGTGCAGCTGCAGGTGCAGTAAGTTCAACTCACCTTTTAATCTTAGGTATCGTCGGTTCATTACTATGTATATATGTTTCAGGCTTTTTAGGCGAAACTTATGGTTCAGTTATTGCTGGTCTTGGTGCTGTTTGTGCAATTGTATGGGGAGCAGATGCTATTCGTAGAGTAGCAAGTTACGGTTTAGGTACTGGTGTACCATCTATCGGTTATATGTCATTATCCGTAGGTATTATCGCATCATTAGCTGCTATCTGTTTAGCTGCTGTTCTTAAAATGAATATATTAGGACCTATTTTTGCTTTAATTTTTGCAGCTATCATCGGTGCTATTATCGCTATTGTAGCAACTAAAATTGTTGGTATGAAAATCCCTATCATGCTTCAATGTACTATTGAAATATCTTGTGCTGCTGCTTTATCTATTTTAGCATTTTCAGTTGGTATTGCAGGTTCTTATACTATGACTGCAGTTTATGAGCATGTTGTTGCTACTGGTTTTATTGCTGTACTATTTATTATGTGTACTATGGCTATCCAACATCCATTCAACGCATGTTTAGGACCTAACGAAGATCAAGTAAGAACTTTAAAATGTGCTGCTTCAACCGGATTTTTATCCATGACTGTTGTAGGAATATTATCCTCAACTAGTGGTGGACTTGGATGGGTTTTTGTTTTAGTAGTCGGTTTAATCGGTTGGCTTATTTCATTCAGATCATTCGTTCAAGCTTCATGTGATGATGCGGCATCAACAAAATGGTCTGGTTTATGGCCTAATGTAGAGGAATAGGAGGAATAAAATATGGCTCAAATGTTACCTATGGTACAAATTGTACCTGAAATGAATTTCGCATATGACCCAGTAACTGGGATTATTGGATCATCTTTAGGTTCAGGAGTTGTTCTCCTTTCTATGGATGAAGTTGCTGAGGCTGTGGATAAAGTAGACGCAGCTGCAGATGAATTAATGGCAGCATTAGATCCTTATACTAGTCCAGCTGGATCTTACCCTGGAAGGGAAGGTTCCTTTGTAACTGCTGGTTTGTTAACTAACATGGTTTATGGATTCTTAATTGCTATATTTGTGATATTTGCTGCAATCTCAATTGGGGGTATCTAAATGGCTGATAAAAAAGCTCCTGCAGACGGCTGGCCAGTTATCAGTGGGGATTACATTGTAGGTGATCCTGAAAGTCCTGTTGCAGTAACTACTTTGGCTTCACACATTGAAGCTGATTTATCTGGAGCAGCTATTGCAGGCCCATGTAAAACAGAAAACTTAGGTATAGAAAAAGTTGTTGCTAATATTATATCTAATCCAAACATCCGTTTCTTAATCTTAGCTGGTGCTGAAGTACAAGGCCACATTACTGGTCAAAGTTTCAAAGCATTACACGAAAACGGTGCGGATGCTGATAAAAAGAAAATTATTGGCGCAACTGGTGCTATTCCATTTGTAGAGAATGTTCCACTCGAGGGTGTTGAAAGATTCCAACAACAATTAGAAATTGTTGATTTAATAGATACTGAGGATGTTGGAACTATTCAATCTAAAATTAATGAATGTGTAGAAAAAGATCCTGGTGCTTTCGAAGAAGAAGCTATGGTCATTTCAGTAGATGATGATGACGGCGACGATGATGATGGAGAAGAAATGAAAGTAGTTGCTGCCGAAACTGCTCTTATTGAAGCAAGAATCAGAAATATTAATACTAAAATTGATATGGTTGGTGCTGTTCAAAGAAACATGGCTGGTAATTATGCTGGTAAAGTCCAAGGTATAATGATTGGTTTAATCTTCACTTTAGTTATCGGATTTTTATTCTTGATATAAGGAGGAATAATTATGGTGCAAATTTCTAATAAACCTAATGTAGGCGGACTTAAAAAATCTGCTGAAGATGCTGAATACAGTTCAAAACTTATTGCAAGAGAAGGTAAACTTTTCGCAGGATTACTTGCAACTAGAGTTAAAGGAATGGCTTTAGGAATATGTATAGCACTTCTTTTAGTTGTTATTATTCCTTTCATTGCAATGGCATGTGGATTATAGAGGTGTTAAAATGAGTGATGAAGAAAATTCAATACCTCAAGTAATGGTAGCTGCAGATGATTTCAATGCTTTGGCCGCTAAATTAGATGAGGCTGAGGAAAAAGTCGATTTCACTGTAGGTGAATACTACCAACGTTTAGGCCAACAATCCGGAAGAGATGTTGGTATTTTATATGGTATTATACTTGGATTATTTATATTGGGTGTATCTATAAAATTTGGAATGGTTGCAATGTTTCAAACATTGTTATCTAGTCTTTTATAGGAGGATTATTTTATGTTAAGATTTGATAAAGAACAACTCGTCATAGATATTGCTGGAGTAAAAATGGGAGGTCAACCTGGAGAGTACCCTACCGTTTTAGCAGGAACTATCTTTTACGGCGGACATAATATTATTAGTGATGAAAAAGAAGGTATTTTTGATAAAGATGCTGCTGAAGAAAGAATTAAAACCATGGAGGAAATGTCTGATGTAACCGGAAACCCTTGTGTCGTGCAAACTTTCGGTGCTACTGCAGAAGCTATGGTAAAATACTTAGAATTTGTTGGAGATATTTGTGATAAACCTTTCCTTATTGACTCAACTGCTGCTGCTGCAAAAATTGCAGGTGTAGAATATGTACAAGAAGTCGGTTTATGTGAAAGAGCAGTTTACAACTCTATAAGTATGGCTGCAGAAGCTGGAGAAATCGAAGCTGTTAAAAATTCAGACATTGATGCTTCTATTCTTTTAGGTTTCAACCCAATGCAAGCTGGTGTTGAAGGTAAAATCGAAATCTGGGAAACTGGTGGAGATGTTATCGACAAAGGTATTCTCGAAATGGCTGATGAATGTGGAATTACAAAACCATGGATGGACGTAGCAGTTACTCCATTAGGTCAAGGTGCAGGACCTGCTGTAAGAACTTCTTACGCAGTAAAAGCTAAATGGGGATATCCAGTAGGATCTGGTATTCACAACGTACCTTCCGCATGGGACTGGTTAAGAGGATACAAAAAAGACCACAAAGAAGCATGGCCTGTTTGTGATATCGGTTCAAACATTGTTCAACAAATGGCTGGTGGAGACTTCGTTCTTTTCGGACCTATCGAAAACGCAAGACTCGCATTCCCTGCATGTGGTATGGCAGATATTATGATTGCTGAAGCAGCAAAAGATATCGGTACCGAACCTATTGAAGACCACCCAATTAACAACTTATTATAGATATACAGGGTTCCGATTAGATGATTTTTATCATCTAATCTATTTTATTTTTTTTTAGCTACTTTTTTTAGAAAATATTTTAATAAAATTTATATTATCTTAATAATAGATTATTATTTAACTTTAATTTGGAGAGGTTAAATAATGTCTTTTTTAAGTAAAATTTTTAATAAAGGTCCTAAGCCTATCATTGCTCATTCTAAAGAAGGAAATCTTGATGTTTTAAGGTCTCAAAGAGCAGGTCCTGCCAGTCCTGGTGCTGTTAAAAAGCCAGATGTTTTTTATGTAACTGCTTCTGTTGAATTAGGTAACACTACTACTAAATGTATTGTCATGGCCACTAATCTTAACACTAGTGAGTCTTATTTATTGAATAAAACAGTTAAAATGACTCGTGATATCAGACCACCTAAAGCCAATGAGGAAGTTTTCGGTAAAACTGTTTGGGGTATCGAACTTTCTAAAGAGGCAGTAACAGAGCTTATCAGCGATACTGTTTTGGAAGCACTTAGAAAATGTGGTGTTGATAAGGATGAGGATTTGGATTTTGTTGTCAGATCTACTGGTGTAACTGCAGGTTTTGCCACTGCTGAAGAGGCAGGGCAGTTGATTATTGCTCTTGCAGATGGCTGTCTTGAAGCAGACATTCCGCCACGTAAGATGTCTCCTGCTATGGGTATTTCTCAACTTCCTGAAAGGTTGCAAAAGCATTCTCTTTTAGAAAATATTCTTTTTGATGGTGCTGTTGTTAGTGTAGTTCCTCCTAAAGGTAAAGAAGTTGTTGCAAATGAGATGGAAGGTGAACTTGTAACAGCAGGTATTAAATTAGGTGCTAAATGGACTGAGGTGGATTATAGAAACCCTTGTGTTTCTCTAGACTTTGGTTCTACATTGGCCGGCCGTATTGTTAATGATAATGAACCTTATGCTGATACAGTCGGTAACTTTTTAGGTTTGGCTGGTGTTGTAAGTGACTCTTTAGCTCGTGGTTCAGGTATGATTGATAAGAAAAATGGTGCTGCTTTAGATTTATATAATGAAAAAGATGCTAAAAAGGCGGATAAGAAGAAAGCTGAAGCCAATGCACTTGAAGCTCATAAATTAGTTAATATTCAAAAAGTTCCTATGGATGTTGAAAGGTTTGGAACTGTTCCCGTCAACCCTGTTTCTGCTGAAGCTGCAGGCACTACTTTAATTGGTTGTGATGTTGGTTTTAATGGTGATAAATTGCCTGAATTAATGGATTTGGGTGCACAATTCTTTGATGAGGATGGCCTTGGAACTTTGCTTTCCACTCTTGATTATGTAAGTACCAATATTGTTACCCGTGTTTTGGATGTTGCATTTGAAGAAAATGTAATTGCTCCTGGTTCTGCTTTAGGTATTACCGGTAGGGCAGGTATTACAGGACGCAAACCTGAACTTATTTTGGCGGCTGTTCAAGATAAATTTGAAAAGGTTGTTTTTGTTGAAGATGGTTTGGCTCTCGGTTCTGCTATTATGGCTCGTTGTATGAATTCAATGGGTACTCCAAAAGTTCCTATTGGAGGTAAACAAGGCGGTAGATGTATATTGAAAGATCGTATGAAAATGGCTGGCGGTAAATTCGCTTAGTGGTTTTTGTTATGATTTATGCAATTGTTATGGCTGGAGGTAGAGGAACAAGACTCAAAACTCCAGTCGAGAAACCTCTTTTCAAATTACATAACAAACCTTTGATTAAATATGTGCTTGACAATTTAAATTCATCTAAATTAGTTGAGAAAATAATTATTGCAACCAGTCCAAACACTCCCAAAACAAATGAATATATTAAAGATTTCAATCATGAGATTTTAGACACTCCCGGTGTGGATTTTCTTAATGACTTATCTTATATATTGGATTATTTTGAAAACAAATCCTGTGAGGATATACTACTTTTTATTAATGCAGACCTGCCATTTATTGACGGAAATTGCATTGATTATATTTTAAAATCTTATTTTGAATGTCAAAAGGATGCTTTATCTACTTTAATGCCGGTTAATGTCTTTAAAGATTTAAATTTAAAGTATGAATATGAGTATAATGGTCTTGTTCCCGTTGGAGTTAATATTTTAAAAAGTATAAATAAGGTTCAGGAGGAGTATCAATTAATCATTGAAAAAGATGAGCTTGCATTTAATATCAATACTCTTCAGGATGCAGAAATTGCTGATGAATATACTTTTAAATATAATGAAAAAAATATATAATATGTAATAAATTTAATATTTTTTATCAGTAGGTGATTTAATGGAAAATAAACAAATTCCTAAAAGAGAAGAAAAATTATGGAGTGAAATTAGAAACTACCAAGTAGCTACTAATAATGCTCGTATCCTTGGTGTTTTAGATGAACTTATTGTTAACGAAAAAACTGGTAAAATCGTTGATATTGCTATTCGTGTAGAGGCTGACCGTAATATTCATGTTAAAGGTGCTAAAAGAAATGGTGACTTATTATTAGTTCCTTTTGCTAAAGTTGAAAAAGTCGGCGAATTTATAATCGTAACTGAATAATTATTTCAGTTATTTTCTATTTTTTTTTAAATTTAAAATAAACATTGTTATTTATACTAGTTCAACCAAACTTTTATTATTGTATATGAATTAATTAGGTGATTATAATGTTACTTGAAATTGAAAATTTGGCTGTTGAAGTGGGAGGAAAAAGGGTTTTAAAAGATATCAATCTTTCTATTGCTGAAGGAGAAACCCATGTACTTTTAGGGCCAAATGGAGCTGGAAAAAGTACTTTATTTTTAACTATATTAGGTTTTCCTCAATATACTGTTGTAAATGGTACAATCAAATTTAAAGGTCAGGATATTACTGATTTAACTACTGCAGAGCGTGTTAAGTTAGGCATAGGTGTAAGTTTTCAGACACCTCCTTCAATCAGGGGTGTTTCCGTAAGGGATTTGCTTAAAATTGAATCCCATCAGGATATGGATGAAGATTTAAACCCAAGAATGAAAGAACTTGCAGCTCAGCTTAAATTTAGTGATGAATTTTTAGACAGAGATGTGAATTTTGGATTTTCAGGAGGGGAAGTTAAAAGATCTGAAATATTGCAGCTTTTAGCACAAATGCCTGATTTTACCATGTTTGATGAACCGGATTCTGGTGTGGATATTGAAAACGTTGAGTTGATTGCATCAGAAATTGGAACCTTGCTTGATAAAGACAAGCCACAAAGAAGCAGGGTGAGAAGCGGTCTTTTGATTACTCATTTAGGTTATATTCTTAATTTTGTAAGTGCGGATAAAGCCCATGTATTGATGGATGGTAGAATCTCCTGTTCAGGCAATCCTACTGAAATTCTTGAAGATATTAGGAAAAATGGTTTTAATGGATGTGTTGAGTGTGCGCAATGTTTATAGTGATGCTGAAAGAGCAAAAGATAAAAAAGCCCCTATTGGTGCTGATGTTACAATAGAAAATTTCTCTGATGAAGCGGTCAATGCCATGGATTTATTGGATGACTTGGATGATGTTGATAAAAAGACCAAAAAAACATTATTGAAAGTTGGTGTTGACACTGAAGAAAATAACCGTTCAGGTTCATTTTTACAGGTAGACCAATCTAATATATTTACAAATAATTCAATATCAGATTCCATTGAAGTCATGGGAATGTCTGTTGCACTTGATAAATATAAGTGGTTAGAGGACTATCTGTGGAAAGTTGTCAAACCTGATGCTGATAAATACACTGCCAAGACGGCTTTAAGGGAACAGGAAACTGGCGTTACCAGCGGATACTTTGTACGTTCACTTCCCGGAACCAAGGAAGTAATGCCTGTACAGGCCTGTATGTTCATTGGTGATGAAGCGATAATGCAGACTGCTCACAATGTTATTATTGCTGAGGAAAACTCAGAACTTCATTTGATAACAGGCTGTGCTACCGGTGATGATATAGCTTCAGCAATGCATGTTGGGGTGTCTGAAATGTATTTAAAGCCTGGTTCCAAAATTACTTTCACTATGGTTCACAATTGGGCTGAACAGGTTGAAGTCAGACCAAGAACAGGTGTTAAATTAATGGATGATTCAACTTATATTAACAATTACATCTTAACAAGTCCTGTTTCAACAATCCAATCTTATCCTACTGCTTATTGTGATGGTAAAAATTCAAGAGCTATTTTCCAATCTATTCAAGGTGGTAAAAAAGATTCCATTATTGATGTTGGATCACGGGTTTTGTTAAATGCTCCTAACGCCAGGGGAGAAGTTATTTCAAGAGCTGTATCTCAGGATGAATCTAAAATATATTCAAGAGGTCATTTGTCCGGAACTGTTCCTGGAGTTAAAGGACACCTTGAATGTCACGGTTTGGTTTTATCAGATGACAGTATGATTTATGCTGTTCCTGAACTTGAAGCCAGTTCTGCAAATCTTGAAATGTCTCACGAAGCTGCTGTCGGTAAGATTTCAGAAGAAGAGATTAATTATTTAACTTCAAGAGGAATCAATGAAGAAGATGCCGAATCCATGATTGTCAGAGGATTTTTAAACATGGATATTACAGGTCTTCCTGATGAATTGGCTGAACAGACTCAAATGATGATTGATATGAGTGTAGATGGAATGTAATTCCATTTTCCTTTCTTTTTTTTAAAAATGTTTCATAGTATATAAACCTTTTGACTTATTTTTCTAAGTAACCTTTATATTAATTATAATTATAATATATTATCAGTACATTAATGTTATGCTGAGCTAGCTCATTAAAGTACATAAATTGTGAAATTAAGGCATACCTAAACTTTTTGCCTTAAAAAACGATTTTAAAATTTTTTAAAAAATTCTAAAATTGGTGTTTGAAAGGAGAAATCTTTTCAAAACGAAAAATAAAATAAAAAAATTTGATAGAGGAGGAAATACTCTATGGCTGATGATGTAAAAATTGTAATGTTTTGTTGCAACTGGTGTTCCTATGGAGGAGCAGACACAGCAGGTACTGCACGTATGCAATACCCACCGAATATTAGAGTTATTCGTGTAATGTGTTCTGGAAGAATTGACCCACAATTTGTTTTGAAAGCATTCAAAGAAGGTGCTGACGGGGTATTCGTAGCAGGATGTCACATGGGTGACTGCCACTATGATGCTGGTAACTATAAATTAGATCGTAGAATGAGATTAATTTATAAATTGGTTGACGATATGGGAATTGGAAAAGAAAGAGTTCACCACGACTGGATTTCCGCATCCGAAGGTGAAAAGTTCTCTACTGCTGTTAACATGATGGTTAACAGAATTAAAGAATTAGGTCCAGCTCCATTAAAAGACCAATTAAACGCTGAACAATAAATTGGAGGAGTTAAATATGGCAGATAAAGTTAAAATAGGAACTATGTGGTTCGGAGGTTGTTCCGGTTGCCACTTATCAATTGCGGATTTCCACGAATCTTTAATCGATGTAATGGAACTTGCAGAATTTGAATTCTCTCCTGTTCTCATGGATACTAAATATGATGAAGTACCTGATTTAGATATTATCATCGTAGAAGGTGGAGTAAGAAACGACGAAAACAGAGAATTAGCTGAAATGTTAAATGAAAAAGCTAATATGGTTATTGCTTACGGAACTTGTGCTTGTTATGGAGGTATTCCAGGTCTCGGAAACTTATGGACTGTTGAAGAGTTAGAACAAGAAGCATACATTAACTCCGTATCTACTGTTAACCCTGATGGTATCATCCCTCATGAAGATGTACCTCATTTAGAAAGCAGAGTAAGACCAATTAGTGATGCTATGGACGTTGACTTAATCATTCCAGGTTGTCCACCACGTTCAGATGTTGTAGCTGAAGCAGTTCTTGCTTTATTAAACGGTGAAACCATCGAATTACCAGCTACTAACTTATGTGAAGTATGTCCTAGAGAAAAACCACCTGCTGGTTTAGCTATGGACTTCATTAAAAGACAATTTGAAGTAGGTGCACCTGAACCTGATTTATGTTTAATTTCCCAAGGTTTAGTATGTATGGGTCCTGCAACCGTATCCTTATGTGGTGCAGAATGTCCTTCCATTGCTATTCAATGTAGAGGATGTTACGGTCCTACTTCAAAAGTATTAGACCAAGGTGCAAAAATGATCAGTGCAATTGCATCTGACTACGGTGTAACTGAAGATAAAACAGTAGACCCTGAAACTGTTGCTGACCAATTGGACGATATTGTAGGTACTTTCTACTCTTACACATTACCTGCAGCATTAGTACCAGTGAAAATGCAAAAAGGAGGAGAATAAAATGGTTAAACTTACTATGGAGCCTGTTACTCGTATTGAAGGGCACGCTAAAATTACCGTCCATCTTGATGATGCCGGTAATGTTGAAGAAACAAGATTACATGTTATGGAATTCAGAGGTTTCGAAAAATTCTTAACTGGTCGTCCTGTAGAAGAATTACCAAGACTCGTACCTCGTATCTGTGGTATTTGTGATGTACAACACCACTTAGCAGCTGCAAAAGCAGTTGACCAAATTTTCGGTTTCGATGATTACGAAATCTTACCTGCTGCATACAGAATGAGAGAAATTATGAACTGGGGATCATACATGCACTCCCACGCACTTCACTTCTACTTCTTAGCAGCACCGGATTTAATCATTCCAGACGGAACCAGAAAAACCAGAAACGTTTTCCAAGTTATTAAAGATATGCCTGAAATCGCACTTCAAGCTATTAATATCAGAAGAAACGGTTTAGAAATGGTTAGAAAAATAGGTGGTCGTCCTATTCACCCAACTTCATCCACTCCTGGTGGTATCTCAACCGAATTAGATGACGAAACCCAAAAAGACTTACTTGCTAGAGCTAAAGAAAATGTTGAATTAGCACAAGCTACTTTAGAATTAGCTATCCCAGTATTTGAAGAAAAAATCGATTTAGTTTCAAGTTTAGGTAACTTCGGTGACACTAGGCACTGTGGTATCGTAAAACCTGACGGAACTTGGGATGTATATAACGGTAATGTAAGATTCAAAGACAAAGATGGAAGCGATTTATTCGAATACAGAAACGAAGAATACACTGACATTGTTGCAGAACATGTAAAACCTTACTCCTGGTTAAAATTCCCATACATTAAAGAAATGGGATACCCAGAAGGTATTTACAGAGTTGCTCCATTATCCAGGATTAACGTTTGTGACAAAATGCCAGATGAAGCTCCATTAGCACAAGCTGCTCTTAAAGACTTCCGTGATGCATTTGGTTATGCTCAAGCACCATTATTATTCAACTATGCTAGACTCATTGAATTATTAGCATCTGCTGAATGTGCTGCAAATGCATTAGAAGAAGATTTATCTGGTCAAAAATTCCCAGATGAATTAGAAAGAACTGAAGGTAAAGGTGTAGGTATTGTAGAAGCTCCTAGAGGTACTTTAATCCACCATTACGAATCTGATGATAATGGATTATGTAATTATGCTAATATTGTTGTTGCTACAATCCAAAACAATCCAGCTATGGAAATGGGTATTCACCAAGTAGCTAAAGACTACATCAAACCTGGTATGGAAGTAGATGATAGTATCTTCAACTTAATGGAAATGGTTATCAGAGCTTACGACCCATGTTTATCCTGTGCTACCCACACAATGGATAGTCAAATGAGATTAGCTGAAGTAAATATTGTAGACAGTGAAGGAAACCTCATTAAAAGATTCTAAAATTTAAGGGGGTTTTTTGTAAATGATTATAATTAACGATGATGGCTGTATTAAATGTGGTGCATGTGAAGGTACATGTCCTACATCAGCTATTGAATTAACACCTACTACAATTATTCACTGTGACACCTGTGGTGGAGAACCTAAATGTGCAGATGTCTGCCCTGAAGGTGCTTTAAAAGTAGAAGATTATGAAATTGCTGAAGGCATTGAACAAGCAAGATTAGTATTCAACTCCATCTTATGTACTTCTTGTGGTAAATGTGAAGAAGTTTGTCCACAAGAAACTCTTGTAGTTACAGAAGAAAAGTTAAAAGAAGTACAAGGTTTCTGTGTAATGTGTCAAAAATGTGTTGACATTTGCCCAGTAGATGTAATTGGTATTCCTGGTGTTGCCGAACCTAAAGAATATGATTTAGATTTATCTGGTAAAGGACCAGTATACATCGCAGATTGTGTCGGATGTGGAAGCTGTGTAGAACCATGTCCTGTAGGTGCAATCACTCTCGATGCATATGGAACTCCTATTACTGTAGATGATGACAAATGTATCAGATGCGGATTATGTTCACAAACCTGTCCATGGAATAAAATTTTCATCTCTGAGAAAAAACCTGTTAAACGTGGAAAAGAAATTAAATCATTTAATTTCGCTGCTTCAAAATGTATTGGTTGTAACACTTGTATCGAAGCTTGTCCTGGAGACTTCATTAAGCCAAACAAAGGCGATTTAACCGTTCAAATTCCTGCAGTATGTGCAGCATGTAGTTTATGTGTAAACCTCTGTCCTGTTGATGCATTAGAAATTGATGTGGAATGGGGTGAAGGTGCACCTGTTGACGCTGAAGGAATTGGCCGTGACGTTGAAAAATGTGAATTTATTGGTGCATGTGCTAATAAATGTCCAACCGAAGCTATTCGTGTTGTAACAAAAACAGGTATGTGTTGCCCTTCATTAGAAGAAACTGGCGGAGATCCATCATTTACAAGTTGTATCAGATGTGGAGCTTGTGCTTCAGTTTGTTCTAACAATGCATTAAACGTTGGATCTATTGAAATTACTATCGACGGCGAAGCTGTTTTAAGAGATAGGATTGAATTCAATCCATCTAAATGTGATGCATGTGGTGACTGTATTAGTGCTTGTCCTTACGACATGCTCCACGAAACAGACAATCCTAAATTACCAATTGCAGGATTCTGTACCTTATGTGGTCAATGTATTGAAGCATGTCCTGAAGATGCATTATGTTACAAATAGGTGTTTTTAACACCTATAATTTTTTCTTTTTTTAGTTAAAACTATTTTTTCATTAAATTTTACTGTTTATTAAAATTATTTTTCACCAAATCCATTTATTTTGTATCCTTATTCTGTTCAAATATTTTTTAGGAGTTAAATAAAGTAGCTGTTATTGTGGTGATGAAGAATTTGCAAAAAAATGTTTTTCCATATCTATTAAAATTTATTCTATAAGATAAATTTTTTAAGAATGTTGTTTAAGACAAGTCATCAAAAACAACACTGCCGTTAACTATAGTCATTACCGGTGCACCTTTAAACTTCCATCCGTCAAATGGTGAATACCCGGCTTTTGTTTTAAATGTTGATATATCAAATTTGCCTTCACGTTTCAAATCAAGCACAGTAAAGTCGCCATCTTTTCCAACAGCTATTTCTCCTTTGCTTTCAAGATTAAATACTTTTGCTGCATTTGCAGAAAATATTTTAGGAATTAAATCCAGACTCAGATTTCCTCTGCTGACTTCAGTTAATAGAAGACTTACAACGGTTTCAAGTGCAGGTATTCCTGGTGATGATGTAAATACTCCCCGATGCTTTTCTTCAAGTGTGTGTGGGGCATGGTCTGTTCCAATGATTGAATTTTCATCAATGTCTGAAATTCTCACGCTAATGTCTTTTGGTCTTAGTGGCGGGTTGCTTTTCACCATTGTTCCGTATGTGTTGTATGCAGTATTGTCCAGCAATAAATGGTGAGGTGTAAACTCATAGCTTATATTATTTTTACGTGCAATATTTAGGGCATTTTTACTTGACAAGTGGCAAATATGTAATTGTAAATTGTTTTTCCTTGCAAGCTCAATAGTTTGTTTAACTGATTCATCTTCTGATGTATATGGTCTTGCATAAGTATAGTCAATTGGGTCAGTTGAGTCTTTAAGCCTTTCACTTTCTTTTTCTACAATGCTTTTTTTCTCACAATGGGTGGCAACAAGACCGTTATATGGTGTGGTTTCCTTTAATTTACCTAAATTTTGAAAAATTTCTTCCAGATTTTCGTCAGTTTCCAAATCCATAAAGACTTTAAAGGATATTGGATTTAGCTCCATCATTTTAGTCATTTCATCTAAGCTGTTATGTCCTGCCTGAAGATAAAAATTAACGGAGGATTTGGATTTGGCAATATTAATCTTATCTTTAAGCGCATTATATGTGTTTGTTTTTGGAAGGGTATTGGGCATATCGATAACTGTTGCAAAACCCCCATGAGCAGCTGCAAGACTTCCAGTTTTAAAATCTTCTTTCTGCGTTAGACCCGGATCTCTGAAATGTACGTGGGGATCAATAAACCCTGGAAGCAAATAATTTGATTTGATATCAATGACTTTATCTCCAGTCAAATTACCTCTGCTGATTTCTGTAATTTTACCCTCATCCACACCAATACTGTACTCACCGTCTTTTCCAATTAACTTAGAATTTTTAATAACTAAATCTAACATAAGTAATTATTTAAATATTTTAACTTTTATATTTTTTATCATGAGTCTTTTAAGTGAAATTCTAAATAGGGATATGGATTTATTTTATGAATATTTGGATTGTGATGTGAAAAAGTCTCACTCCACATCAGACGTTAAGTTAGTGGCGGATTTTACAGAGTATAATCCTCTGCATAATGGTCATTATCATTGTATGAAAGTTGCAAGGTCCAGTGTTCCTGACTCATTATTTGTAGCTGTTGTACCGGGACTCTTTGAAAGGAGTGGCCGCGGTATTCCATACATATTGCCGCGTGAAAAAAGGGCAGAAATTGCAGTTTCACTTGGAGCGGATATTGTGGTTGAAGGCCCTCCTATGGGACTGATGGGATCCGGACAGTATTCACTGTGCCTGTGCAAAATGTTTGCCGCACTCAATACGGACTATATTCCAAGAGGATACAACCCCCATGAGGGATTTGATGAGATTTTGTCTAGAATTAATCAGGGCCATCATATTGCACCAAAACCCTATAAAATTGTTGATAAAACAACAGGTGAAGTTTTGCTTAAAGACAAACTGAAAGAAGATAACTATGTAATAACATCATTTTCAAACTCCCTTTCAAAAATAGGCTTTGATTATAAAGATAAATTCATATTTGTCAAACGTATTGGGGGAGTAAGCGGAACAAAAATCCGCGAAGCGGTAACGAACGGTGAGTTTGAAAGCGTTAAGGACATGATGCCAGATAAGACAATTGAAGTATTGACAAATGATAAAAAATCAATTATCTTTTCCAAAAGATTGGACGGGAGTATAATTGATAATGCAAATAATCTGGATTTAAAGAATTTGAATTTACTGAATGATAAGCTGGCTTTAGAAATAGAATCAAAAAGGCCCTTTAACAATATGGATGAAGTATTTAGTGCAATACCTCAAGGATTTTCAACCCATTTTAAACAGAGAATTTTAAGCATTTTGGAAAATCCAATACCGAAAAAAGACATGTCAGATTTTATTGAAAAATATCCCTCTCAAATAAGAATATTAAAATATAAAAATGATGATGTTTTGGAAGTATTCAAAGAGAAAGTAAACACTGAGAATATATACTCAGTGAAGTAAAGCGTTTAATAGCATACCGGGATTTTTTAAACCGAATATTGCATCAATAAATGTTGGATATGTTGCACTCAATTTAATTAGGTATACAATGTAGAATAATACGATTAAAACTACAATAATTAAAACGATTGAAAGTAAAATATCTAAAGCACCAAAAGGCTCTTTTTTATCTTCATATTGGATGTTATGGATTTGTTCTCTTCTAATGGAGCTTTTGCCACCTTGTTCTTTTCTCATCAATTCTTCACGAATTCTTCTCTCCAAATCATCATCGCTGCCATATTGCTGTTGTGGAGCATTTCTAGGAGGATATTCGTTTCTAGTTAAAGAACCGTATTGAGCTTCATCACGAGCTAACTGTTCATTTAATGGAATCTCTGCTTCATCAAAGTATAAATCATCCAAATACCTTTCATATTTATCTTCAACATCTCTTCTGGCAGAGGTTTCTTCCGGCTGATAGGAATGATCAGGATAAATGTAATCATTTGCAGGAGGAGCCTGAGCCTGCCTTTGGACATAATCATATTCGTTTCTCGCCTGACCTGCAGGTTGGCGTAAAACCTCTTCCATAACAGGTTCTTGTTGAACAGGTTCCTGTCTTACGTCTTGAACAGGTTCCTGTGGAGTTTGAATATTTTCAATGGTTTCATAAAGAGAACCTTCAGGCTGGAGATTTTCACCGTATCTGGATTCAAGACCGCCTTCATATTTAATGCTTTCCTTAATGTTATAAGGTGAATCTTCAGCTATTTTTGAAAATTGAACTTCTTCCGGTTCTTGTCTTTCAGGCTTAGGAGCCTCTTGAACCGGCTCTTCTTGAGGATTGTTTTTAATGCTAAGCCCCACGATCTTTTCTAAACAGTCTTTACAATAAACTTTCCCAGCTATTTCTAATCCGCATTCCTTACAAATGGATTTACCACAAATAGCACAAACATCTGTACTTTCCACATTTGGATGATAATAACATTCCATAAATTTCACTCTCTCCATGAATTAATATATAGTGATATTTGTAGTTTTTAGTTTATATAATATTTGTCTTTCTAAAGTGATGCTAAAAAAATTATTTATTAATGGAAGTGATTTTTTCTGATAGGATCTCACAAGCTATTAAATCATCAATAGTGGCTAGTGTGGTTATTAAAGAGTTATTATTAGTTTCATACACGAGGGTATTATCTTTTAAATGGGATTTAAGAAAGTTTTCATTATCAACTTCTAATGTTTTATATATAATCTTGGCATCTTTTGATGTTTTAAATTTTAATTCGATTTTGCTTTTTACTTGCATTATTAACTATTTTAGATTTTTTTAGTTAATAAAATTTAGCAATGCCAATAAAATAAGTCAGGAATAAACATGTAATTTAAAAAAATAAAAAAAGTAGAAGTCAAAGGAATTTGACCTCTAAGAAGTGACTGTAACTCTGTTTGCAATGTTTACTCCATTATAACTTGAGGTTATAATATATTGGCCTGGAAGTAAGTTGATGTTGAGTCTGGCCATACCAGTATCATCAGTTATCTTATAATAGAACACACCATTAATGTTAAATGTGATCTCTTTTTGAGCCAAAGGTTTTCCTTGACCATCAACAAGATTTGCAATAAATGGAGTCTCTTCGCCGTATTTTTTAGTCAAGTCTTTTGCAGAAAGCACCGGAAGTATTTTAATATTGTTTGCTACCCTGCATCCTTTATATTCGGCAGTGATGACATAATCACTAGGAGGCAAGTTCAACTTAAGTTCTGCAACACCTTTATCATTGGTTGTGCGTTGATAGAAAACACCGTTGATGTTGAATGTGACAGTTTCGCCTGCTTTTACAGGATTGCCGTTATCATCCAAAACAGTAACATAATACTGGGTGTCATTTTTATAGTATTTTGTAACATCAGTATTGTTTACAATTCTTGATTCAATAATAACGGTATTTGCCGTATTTTCACCAGTTTTCAGGTTGGTTGCAGTAATAGTGTATTTGCCTTTTACTAAGTTAATATTTAATGCACCTTTACCATCATCTCCAATAGTACGTTTGTAGAAAATACCATTGATGTTAAATTCAATTTCTGTTCCTTTAGCTAATGGTTTACCTGCACTGTCTAAGAATGTCGCTACATACGGTTTTGAAGCCTTTTCTATTTTAGTTAGGTCTTGGCCGAATACTGTTGCTTTGATTACAACATTACATGTAGTATTAACGGCTTTATAATCAGCATCTCCTTTAAATAAAATGTCTGCAGTATAATTGGCACTAGGTAAGTTTAAAGCCATACTTGCAATACCTTTATCATCAGTTGTTCTGTTATATGTTTTTTTATTGATTGTTATCCAAACAGTTTTTTCTTTTAAAGGAGCACCTGTTTTATCAGTTAATGAAACTGTTAATCTTTCGGATCCGCCATAGTATTTAGTTACATTTTGAGCAGTAATTATAACATTATCTGATTTAACATTCAAATCACCATTTACGGTTTGTCCAGTGAAATTATCATTACCTGCATAGGTAACAGTGTATTGATATTTACCTGCCGTCAAATTAGAAACAGTAATTTTAGCCTTACCTTTTTCTAATGGAGTTTGATAATTTATATTGTTAATATTTAATGTTACGTTACCAGTTGCTTGAGTGTTTGCAGTAATATCGAATACAGCATCACTACCTTCTTCAATGTCTTTTGCACTTACTTTTAAGTTAGGATTAGCTTCAGTGATTTTGAGTTTATTTTTTGCTGTTTCACCAGTTACAGTGTTGGTGCTTGTTATACTGTACTCACCAATTCTTTTATCGAAAGTTGCTGTTGCAACACCATCAGCTCCAACTTGTGCTCTATAAACATCACCTTCAACAGTAAATGAAACATATTCTCCTTTAGCTAGAGGTTTACCATTTGAATCTAAAAATGTTGCATTGTATTTTACATTACCTATCTCAGCAGTCAAATCTTTGGATTCGATTGTTGATTTAACAGTTACTGTAGCAGTTGCTGTATTTTTATCGTATTCGTCATCGCCTGCAAATGTTGCTGTTGCTTTATAGGTACCTAATGATAAATCTTTAACATTAATTGATACTTGACCTTTTGTATCAGTTGTCAATTCATAATTTTTATCAATAAAGTTAATAGTAACTTTTTTATCCGGCAATGCTTGGGAATCACTATCAGTTAATGTAGCAACTATTTTTGCAGTTCTCCCATAATAAACGATAACATCATTTATCGTGATTTTAGTTGAGCGGTCTTGTTTTTTATAAATATTGTCGCTTACATCATTGTTGTTTCCATCTAATCTAATTAAGGTTTTATCACTTTCTTCACTATTTAAGAATGTATTTTTAACAATTTTTGTACCGGAAGTTTCACCGTTTATTGCAGTACCTGTTCTAGCAGTATTTCCATTAAATGTGTTTGAATTAATATCTGCTCCATCTCCTTTAAACCAAATTGCCCCACCGAGTTTATCATTTTGAGCTTGGTTTTCGTAAAACTTGTTGCTAGAAATGGTTAATTTAGCACCATCTACATTAATTGCTCCACCATTGGATTTTGCAATATTTTTATTAAATGTATTATCATCAATTTTAGTGTTATCACCATTTTCAATTCTTAATGCTCCTCCAGTATTTTCCACAGTATTTGAATCAAAATTATTATTTGTAATGATTGATCCACTTCCTTTAATATATGCTGCACCACCATTTGTTTTAGCAGTATTTTGTGTAAAGTTGTTGCTATTTATATTGGAATTTTTACCATCAATAGCAATTGCACCACCAAGGTTACCACTAGCAACATTTTTAGTAAAATTGTTTTCTTCTACTTTAGTGGAATCTCCAGAAATGTATATTGCACCTCCACTAGCGGTTGCTACTTTATTACTATGAAAAGAATTTTTATTTATTTTACCATTATTTCCTTCATAATTAATTGCTCCACCAACTAATGTGGCAGTATTGCTTATATATTTGTTGTTTTCAATTACACATTCATTTCCATGAATATTCATAGCTCCACCAGCACCACCGGTTTTTTCATTTAATTTATTATTTTTAAATGTGTTTCCAGTTATTGTACTTTTATTTCCTTCACTAAATATTGCTCCTCCACTAACATCAGCATCATTTTCTTCAAATTGGTTGTTTGTGATACTACCTGTCGCATCACTAACACCAACCCATCTTATTGCTCCACCAAGTTCTGATGCATGATTTTTGGTGAAATTATTTTCACTTATTGTTCCTAATTTACCGTTGAAACTTATAGCTCCACCATATGTTGCAGAATTCTGGGTAAAGACATTATTTTCAATTTTATTGTTGATTCCAGGTATACTTCCACTATCAGATACAGAACCTTCAATATCTATAGCTCCACCATCTCTTTTGGCTATATTGTTAGTAAATTTATTATTTGCAATATTGATATTGTTGCCTAAAGCAATCACAGCACCACCTAGTGTTCCTTCAGCAGTATTTCTGTTAAAATTATTATTGGTAATTGTGGTGTCATTCCCTTCAACGCGTATTGCTCCACCACTAGTACTTGCAAAATTAGATGTAAATTCATTATTTAGAAATTTATGTGAATTTCCAACGGCACGTATTGCTCCACCTATTTTTGCAGTATTGTCATTAAACATATTTCCTTCAATTAAAAAATTGTCTCCTTCAATACTTACTACTCCACCACTAGTTTGTGCATTGTTGTTAGTGAAATTACTATTAATTATTTGACCGTTGCTAGCTCCCCAGTATAATGCACCTCCAGCACTACTTGATGCAGTATTTTTATCAAAAATACAATTTTCAATTTTTCCTTGGTTTCCACTCCAGGAAATTGCCCCACCGATAGTATTGGCACCGTTTACAAATTTTAAATTCTTCAATACCACATTGTCTGCAGTAACAGTAAAAATTCTAGTTTTTTCATTTCCGTCAATTGTAAAACCATTACCGTTTAAAGTAATAGATTTGTCAATTTTTATGGTGGAAGAGTTTGTATTAATATAACTATCATTTAAAATGATTGTATCTCCCTCTTTTGCACCATAAATTATTTTTCCTAATTCGTCAAAACTCTTATAATTGGATGTATCATCAACACCAATTATATCTCCATTTGATATACTCATAGTTTGATTATCTAAATCACTTGCAGATACAAATGATAAGGACATGAAAAATAATATGAATATAGTTGTAATTAATCCCCATTTTGTGCTCATATTAATTCACCATAATTATTTTTATTTTTTAATTATTATATAGGTTTTTATTTTTCAGTTTTACTAACCAAATTTTTATTATGGGGGTGACTGACTAAACTATAAAAGAATTATCTGGAAAATTTAAAATTGATGTTTTTAACAAAATGATAAAAACTGCTTAGATAAAAAATAAGATTTTATCTGGCATATCGTAAGTACTATCAAAGTTTATTGGGCCATAATGGTTAGTAAAGTAAATATAATTGCTAATTTTGCAATTATTATTAGAAAATCTTATCAAAAGTCCATATGTGGATAAAACTTGTGAATCTAAAGGTTTAGAATGTTTAAATACATCATTGGTGGTGAAAGATCTCAAAATTAACTCATAATTATTGAATTGAATAAAGTCATTGTAAAAACATAAAATTTGCCAATAAGAGATGAACATATTCTTGTTAATGAAAAATTCAATGAAGATTATTGTTTAAACCAAATCGGAAAAATTGTGAGAAAATTAGATTACTATTACAGCAATTCATATCTTAAATTTTTAAAATTTCCTGAAGATGCAGAAGTACTGTTAAAAAGCTTAGAAGAACATAAAATAACATTAAATGATATTATTGTATTATTGATGAAGAATCATTTCAAAATGAATCTTGTACTCAAAAATCATTATATAGGAACAAAACATTCCCAAAATTATAAATTCTAATTAATGTAACAGGATTCTTAGCAATAAATGAAAATTCAACATTCATAATCATAAATTCTCCAGTAGCGCCAGAGATAATAATATCGCTTCTAAATTTAATATGTGCAAACAAAAAAATAAAGATACAGTAAAATTATTAAAAATAATTAAAGAAGTTAACTTAAATGATAAAGAAATAGATGAAATTTTAAAAAATGAAAATACAATGTTTTTACAGAAGAAATAATAAGTACTATTGGTTAATATAAAGATGATACAACCTCTACATTTGTCAAAATAATTAAAAAACGCTGTAATAGAGAATCATTTAATGTTGTAAAAAAAAGAAGATAAATAAGATGAAAAATAACATTAAATCCATGAAAAAAGAAGATATAATAACAAAAATACATTAATATGCCTCCAGCATATTCTTTAAATCTAAATCTAATAGAATAAATGTGGGAGGTAAATAAAACGAGAAATTAAAAGTCATTGACTAAAATTAAAAGAATTTTCACAAGAATTAACAATAAAAAACTTCAACGAATCGATTTTAGGAATAAAAGTTCATGACAAATGTCTTGAATATTTGTGATAAAAGCTTGGTAAATAATAATAAAACTTTTTTTAATAAAAAATTTTTAATTTTAAAAATATTCTAATATTAATTAAATAGGTAACATTTATTAATGATTAAAATTATAAATATAAGTATTCTATTTATTTATATAATTTTTATTTTGGAGGAATTATTATGGTTCGTGCTTATACAAGAAGAGATTACATTAGAAAAACCCCTAATTCAAGAATCGTACAATACGATATGGGTAATTTAAAAGATGAATTTCCGGTTTCAGTCAGTTTGGCTGTAAAAAAACCCGCTCAAATTAGACACAATTCTCTAGAAGCTGCTCGTATTGCTTCAAACAGATTAATGCAAAGGACAGCTGGAAGATTAGGTTATCACTTAAAATTAAGAGTATATCCTCACCAAATTGTAAGAGAAAACCCAATGGCAACTGGTGCAGGAGCAGATAGGGTACAAAGTGGTATGAGAAACGCTTTTGGAAAACCAATCAGTGTCGAAGCTATCGTTAAAAAAGATCAAAGAATCATCACTATTGATGTCCAAGAGAAAAACTTTGAAGATGCAAAAATCGCATTAAAAAGAGCAGGTATGAAATTACCAGTACCTTGTAAAATTGTTGTTGACAAAGGTGAAGAATTAATTAAATAAACTTATTTTTTTAATTCTATTTTTTCTACTTTTTTTTAGTAATATTTTTAACTAACTTTTTATAGAGAATATATTATGTTCGATACATTAGAAGAAAAAAGATTTTTATTAAAACAACTAATTAAAAGGGATTTTACTACTAAGTATAAGGAATCTGTATTGGGTATTTTGTGGAGTTTTATAAACCCTTTATTAATTATGATTGTTTTTACAGTAATTTTTTCAGTTTTATTCAGACGTCAAATTCATAATTTTCCTGTATACTTTTTGTGTGGTAAAATTTTGTATGATTTTTTTGTAGCTGCTACAAGAGGTGCTATGAATTCTATTAGGGGAAATAGGGGTATTTTAACGAAAATTTTTGTTCCAAGGTATATGTTTGCAGTGGGTTCAATATGTTATGAGTTTATTAATTTTTTAATAACGTTGGTTATTTTATTTGGAGTTATGATTGCTACAGGTGAACCATTTCATCTAATGATGTTAGCTTCAGTTATTCCTTTTATTTTGCTTATTATAATGATAATTGGTGTGGGTTTAATTTTAGCCGTCATAAATACATATTTTTCAGATATTGGTCACTTTTATTCAGTTTTTACATTAATATTGATGTATGCCTCAGCTTTATTTTATCCAATGGAAATTGTTCCTGCAGATATCCAGATAGTTTTCACATTAAATCCATTATATGTTGCAATTTCTTGTTTTAGAGATACAATGATGTTCAATGTATTTCCGGATATTTCATTATTGCTTTATCTTGCAATTTTTTCTATTATGTTATTTGGGGTTGGATTTTTGTTATTTAGAATTCATGAGAAAAAATTAGTTTTAAAACTTTAATTAAATGGATGTTTAAAATGAATACTAAAAAAAATCGCAATGAATTAAATTTATTAAATTCAATAAATGGTGCTGATTTAAATTTTGAGGAATTGGATGCTGAAGAGCTTAAACATGAAATATCAATTATTCAAGAATCTATAAATAATGGAAAAATTAATTTGTCTCCTGAAGAGGAAAAAAGTCTTCTTAAAGAGTTAAATTTAATTTTTCAACATTTAAATTCATCGGAGGATAATAAATCATTTGATGTGGATGAAATTGTTCAGGATGTTGCTGAAGATTCTGGTTTGGGTGTTGATTCTCGGGATGAATTAAATGATTTTGCTTTTCATGATGAAAATGTTGGTGAAGTTGATGTTTCTGATGATGTTGTTCGGGATGTAGTTGAGGATTCTGGTTTGGGTGTTGATTCTCGGGATGAATTAAATGATTTGAATTTGAATGATTTTTACATATCTGATGATTCTTCTGAGCTGGTTAATGAAGGTATTGATGATGTTTCTGATGATTTTGGGGTCAATGATGAAAATATTGATGAAATTAATGTTTCTGATGATTTGTCTGTAGATGATGCATTAACTGATTTGGTTCCAAATTACTCTGATGAGATTTCTATTGCTGTAGAAAATGTATCAATGCGATTTGATGTTTCTAAAGATAAGATAGATACATTAAAGGAATTTGTAATCAGAACTATTAAACGAAATAAAAGTGATACTAGAACAACCACGGCATTAAATAATATTTCATTTGAAATTCCAAAAGGAGATCGTGTTGGAATTATTGGTTTTAATGGTGCTGGAAAAAGTACTCTTCTTAAAGTTTTATCCAGAGTATATGATCCTACTGAAGGTACTATCAAAACAAAAGGTAAAATTGCACCATTACTTGAATTAGGTGCAGGATTTGATAATAATTATACTGGAAGAGACAATATATTTTTAAATGGCGCTTTTTTGGGATATTCTGAGGACTTTTTAAAGGAAAAATATGATGAAATTTTAGAATTTTCGGAATTAGGTGATGCAATTAATTATCATGTTAAAACATATTCTTCTGGAATGCGTGCTAAATTGGGTTTTTCAATAGCTACTATTGTTGAACCAGATATTCTTATCTTAGATGAAATATTATCTGTGGGTGATATTAAATTTAGACGCAAAAGTGCAGATAAAATCAAATCTTTAATAAATTCAGGAATTACAGTTTTACTTGTTTCTCATTCTGTTGCTCAAATAAGAGATTTATGTAATAAAGCTATTTGGTTAGATAGGGGAGAGCTTATAATGTATGGGGAAGTAAATGAAGTTTGTGATGCATATGTGAAAGCCGCTTCTAGTGCAACAAAAGACCAATTAAAAAATATTCAATTAAACTAATTATTAGGTGCTTTTATGAGGGATTTTAAATTTTCTATTATTACATGTTTTTACAATTCTGAAAAATATTTGGAAGAATCTATCAAATCTATTATTAATCAAACTCTAGATTTTGAGGAAGATATTCAATTAATTTTAGTCGATGATGGAAGTGAGGATAAATCTCTTGATATTGCATTGAAATATAAAGAATTATATTCAGAAAACATTTCTGTTTTAACTCAAAATCATTTAGGTATTTCTTACGCCCGTAATTTAGGATTAAAAAATGTTAAGGGTAAATATGTAAATTTTTTAGATAGTGATGATTATATTTCTAAAAATGCTTTAAAAGAGGTATTTAATTTTTTTGAAGAAAATTTTGATGAAATGGATGTCCTATCTATTCCGATGCATTATGTCGACAGATTAAATACGGATCATGTGGAATATGATTTTTCAAATAAAAATTTGATAATTGATTTAGAAACAAATCCGAATAACCCTTTGTTTTCTATATCCTCTACTTTTATTAAACATGAGGCTATTGAGAATCTTTCTTTTAATAATGACTTAATCTGTTCTGAGGATTTGCTTTTATTAAATAAGTTATTATTAAACAAAAGTAAATACGCGATTCTTTACGAACCGGTATATTATTATAGAAAAAGGTATGATTTATCAAATTTCCATGAAAATATTTTTTTTGAAAATTCTTTTTACAATGAACGTGTTGAAAAATTCCATTTAAAATTTGTTAAAGAATGTTCTAATAAATATGGATTTGTACCAAAATTTATCCAATATTCCTTACTTTATGATTTAATAACTGTTATAAAGCAGTCAGAATTACATCTTTCAGAAAATAAGTTTGAATTTTTTATTCTTTTGAATGAATTTTTACAATATATTGATGATGAAGTAATATTTGAGAATAAATATATTGATAATGAATTAAAATATTTCATTTTATATCTTAAAATGGGGGATATCGATAACGAAATTCAAGATTTTAATGTTATTTCTAAAATTGGAGATTATACTTTAGATGAATTGAATGTACATAAATTTTGGTATGATAATATTGAAATCAATGAAAATTATTTATATATTTCAGGTATTTTTAATAGTTATTTTGATGTCGATGATTTATCTGTAGTGGCAGTTAAAGAAAAAGATGGAGAATATGAATTATTTAAAGGAGCATATCTTCAAAATGACCACCATACTACTACTAGGTTTTTATCGGTGGATTGGGTACAGACATATCCTTTTTATTTTAAAATTCCTACTAAGGATTTAATTGATTCAAAAATTAGGATTAGGATTAATTATCATAAAAATGGTGATAACTCGGATTTTGATTGGGATAATATCTCTTTTTCATATTTGGATGGTAAGTTTACTAAAGGTTGTGTATTCTCAGAAAAAATTAATAATTTTATTAAGGATGATATTCGAGTATCATTTAAAGATAGATCATTTTTTATTTCAAGAGGATTTAAATTTTCTGTTGTCATGGCTATTTATAACACTGAAAATTATGTAAAAGATGCTATTGACTCAATTATTAATCAAACTATTGGATTTGAAAATCATATTCAATTAATTCTTATTGATGATGGAAGTACGGACAATACTAATAATATTCTTTTAGATTATCAAAAAAAATATCCTGAAAATATCCTTGTTTTAACACAAGAAAATCAGGGTCAAGCTACAGCACGTAATAATGGATTGAAATTTGTTCAAGGAGAATATGTTAATTTTTTAGATAGTGATGATTATTTATCTGAAGATGCAATGGAAAAGGCATTTCCATTTTTGAAAAAGCATGAAAAGGAGATTGATTTCGTATCTATTCGTCAGAAACATTTTGGAAGAAAAGATAGCCCCCATATGTTGAATTATAGATTTGATAAAGGGGATAGAATAATTGATTTGATTAAAAATCCAAATAATCCTCAGCTTCCTTGTAATTCTGTATTTTTTAAAAATAATTTGTTCAATGAATATAAATTCCCTACAAATGTTTTATCTGCTGAAGATGCAATAATGGTAAATAAAATTTTATTTGAAAAGAAAAAATATGGTGTATTAAAAGACCCAGTTTATTATTATAGAAAACGTGAAGATTTAAGCTCCACAATTGATTTAGTCCCCGCTCAAAAAGGATTTTTTACAGACAAATTGAAATATTACTTTTTAGAATTAATTAATTATTCTATAGAGCATGAAGGTGAAGTTCTTAAGTTTATTCAGTGTGTGATTGCTTATGATTTGCAATGGGGATTAGAAGAACCAAATTTAGATGTTCTTGATACAGAACAAGAAAAAGAGGAATTTTGGTATTACTTGGGACATATCCTTGATTGTCTTGATTTTGATGTTGTAGAAAATAATCATAACGTTAAAAAACCGATATTAAAAGAATTTTTTGTTGCTTTGAAAAATAAAGATGTTCACACTGAAGTTTTCCCAGATACTGCTATAATCAAAGCAGGACGTTATCCATTAGATCGATTTACTAATCATAATTTATGGTTAGATATTATAGAGATACATGATGGTTTTTTAAACATGTCTGGATTTGTATACAGCCTTTTCAGTATAGATTCTACTTCCATTGGTGCAGTTAAAGAAATGGATGGTGGAACTGAGTATTATGATGGTAAATATGTAAAATATACTTCTAGAGAAAATTTAACATATTTGGGGATTACTTGGCAATATAAATATACTTTTGATATTAAAATTCCAGTATCTAAAAATGATGTTTTCAATGTTAAACTTTGTTATAATTATCATATTAATGGCGATAAAAATGATTTTAGTTTAAGTAATATTATTCGAGCATTTTTAGATATAAAATTTACTAAACATGCAAATTTATCTGAAATTAGTAATTATTTAATAAAAGATGATATCTCAGTTTTATTTAAAGATAAAAGATTTTTAATTAGGCCATATTCATATTTGCGTATGGTAAAATACGAATCAAATGTTTTATCTGAGATTAATTTGGGTGAAAATAATCATGCTTTATATGCAATATTCATGAGATTGTTATATTTATTATTATATCCATTTGTTTCAAGAATGCATAAAAAACATCCAACCTATCTTTTCATGGATAGGATTGATGATGCTGATGATAATGCTACTGTTTTATTTGAGTATGCTGTATCTCAAAGAGATAATGTAAATAAATATTTTGTTTTATCTAATAAAAGTAAAAATTTCTCAAAAATTTCTAAAATAGGTAAAACTTTAAATTATGGGTCATTTAGACATAAAATGAAATATCTTTTTGCTGATAAAGTTATTTCATCACATACATATCCTTCTGTTATTAATCCATTTTATACGGATGATAATGAAGTTACATTATATTCTGGATTAATTAATCCGGATATTTATTTCATTCAGCATGGTGTTGCTGTTGGAGATTTATCTGGTTGGTTCTCTAAATTTGATAAAAATGTTCGTTTAATTGTTACTTCATCAGATTTGGAAAGAGAATCATTTTTACAAGAAGGATACAACTATGATGAAAGTATTGTTCATACATTAGGTATTCCACGTCATGACAATCTTAAAAATAATGATAAAAAACAAATTTTAATCATTCCGACTTGGAGAAAATATCTTAGAGGTTCTAAAAGTCTATTTTTAAGTTCGGATTACTTTAATTCTTTAAATTATGTGTTAAATAATGAAGAATTTATTAATTTGGCAGAAAAAAATGGTTATAAAATTGTATTCAAACCACACCCTGAACTGGAAAAAGTCATTGATGGTGAAAAGTATTTGGATTTATTAGAAATCGATGAACGAATTGATGTTGTTAGTGATGTTTCCTATCAAAAATTATTTGAAGAATCTTCTCTTTTAATCACAGATTATTCTTCAGTATTCTTTGATTTTAGTTATTTGAAGAAACCTATTATATATTATCAACCATATGATGATTATCATTATGATAAAGGATATTTTGATTTTGAAACAATGGGATTTGGAGATATTATCACTGAATGGGATTCTTTATTAAGTAAAATTGCATTCTATTTACAAAACGGTTGTGAAATGGAAGAAAAGTATAAACAAAGGGTCAATAACTTTTTCAAACATCATGATGGTAAAAATTCCATGAGAGTTTATGATTGGATACTAAAACATTAATTAATTGGTGCGCCTATGGAATCTGACAATTATTTTAATAATCAAATATTTTTTTCAATAGTAATTGCATGTTATAATGTTGAAGACTATATTGAAGAAGCTATAGATTCCATTATTAATCAAAATTTTAATTTTGAAAGGCACATTGAAATCATATTAGTTGATGATGGCAGCTTTGATACTACTGCTGAAATTTGTAAAAACTATGTTGATAAATATCCAAATAATATTAAATATTTTTATAAAGAAAATGCAGGACAAGCTTCTGCTAGAAACTTTGGAATAAAATATGCGTCAGGTAAATATATAAACTTTTTAGATGCTGATGATAAATTAAGGGAAGATACGATATGTAATGTTTTTGAATTTTTTGAAGAAAATTATTCAAAAATAGATTTGGTTGCAGTACCAATGTATTTTTTTGAAAGACAAACTGGGGATCATCCTTTAAATTATAAATTTGATGAAAATAAAGTGGTGGATTTAGAAACTCAATGGAATTATCCTCAATTAGCTACTAATTCAGCTTTTTTTAAAAGAAATGTTTTTGAAGATTTTCAATTTGATACTGTTTTAATAAGTTCAGAAGATGCAATAATGGTAAATAAACTTCTTTTAGAGAAAAATGCATATGGTGTTGTTAAGGATGGTGGGATGTGTTATAGAAAACGTTTTGATGAAACATCCACTATCGATACTTCAAAATTAGATAAACGATTTTATATTGGGCGTTTAAATGGATTTTTCAAGGAATTAATTAGATATTCTATAGAAAAAGTTGGTCATATACCTAAATTTATTCAGTATGTTATTATTTATGATATTAAATGGATGTTAATGGCTGAAGAGAGATTTGAGGCTTTGAATGATGATGAATTATCTGAATTTGATAATGGTGTTCATGATGTCTTGAATTATGTTGAAGACGAAGTCATTGAATGTCATTTAAATAAAGATCCTTGGAAAATAAAAAAATATATCTATGAATTAAAATATGGTGAATGCATAATTTCAGTCAAGGATAATGATTTGGTAATTTCAACTAATGATGTTATTTTGGATGAATTGTCTATTCATAGAATTTATTTAGATATTGTTGAAATAAAAAATAATCATTTATTAATTTCAGGATTTCTAAAATCTTATTTTAAAAGTAATGATGTTGAGATTATATTGATAAATAAAAATTCTAATGGTGAAGAAATATTTTTATCAAAAACTTTCAGCTATTTTAACAGAAAAGAAAGTGAATTTTTTGATTCTTATATTAATTTTGATTTTGATATTCCAGTAACTATAAACAATAATTATGAATTTTCGATTCATGCAAAATCTAAAGAATTTGATTGTTCTTTCGAATTGCCTATCCATTTTTTAAATTATGCTAGATTATCTGAAGTAAGTAATTATGCAGTTTGGGATAATTATATTATTCACTTTAAAAATAATAAAATTTTAGTGGAAGATTATTCTTATTTTAAAATGTTTAAATGGGAATTAAGAATATTGCTTGTTATTTTAAAACATACTCCTGCCTATTGGACTTCTGTAATATTTTTTAGATTTATTTATTTAATTTTATTCCCTTTTTATAAAGAAAAAGATATTTGGATGTTTATGGATAGAAGAGATGTTGCTGACGATAATGCTGAACATCTTTATGAATATTGTTGCGATATTGATGATGGAATTGATAAATATTTCACATTATCAAAAGATTCAAAGGATTTTAATAGGTTAAATTCATCATTAAAAAATATTATTCCATTTTATTCTATCAAACAGAGGTTTTTATATTTATTTTCAGAAAAAATAATTTCATCTCATCCCGATGAATTTATTTTAAATCCTTTTTGGGGTAAAAATGTTAAATTGTATTCTGGATTGATTAATTCAAAAAAAATATTTTTACAACATGGTATTACTAAAGATAATGTTTCATTATGGCTTAGAAAATATGATAAAAATTTAGATATGTTGCTAACAGTTTCTGAAAGAGAAGCCCAATCTTTTTTGGATTATGAATATAATTATGATAAAAGTATAATTAAGGTATTGGGATTTCCCCGTTTTGATAATTTGAAGGATAATTCTGATAAAAAACAAATTTTGATTATGCCCACTTGGCGGCGTAGTATCGATCATCTAAAAAATCAACAGATTATAAAATCATTATATTATGAAAAAATGAATTCATTATTTAACAACAAACAGTTAATTAAACTAGCGAAAGAACATGATTATCATATAATAATCAGACCACATCCTAAAATTATTGATATCCTTGATTTATTTGATACTAATGATTATGTACATATAGATAAAACTGCCCGTTATCAGGATTTATTTAATAACTCATCAATATTAATAACTGATTATTCTAGTGTAGCTTTTGATTTTGCATATATAAAAAAGCCAGTAATATATTATCAATATGCTGATGATTATCATTTCCAAGAATCATTCTTTGATTATGAAACTATGGGTTTCGGGGAAGTTATTTCTGATGAAGATGAATTAATTAAAATAATTGATGATTATATTTCAAATAATTGTGAAATGAAAGATAAATATAAAAAGAGAGTAGATAAATTTTATAAATTTAAAGATAAAAATAATTGTAAGAGAGTTTATCATACTATTAAAGATTTATGAGTATAAGTGTGGTTTTAATATGGGGCTACCGAAAGTTTCAATTATCATTCCAGTATATAATCCAGGAGAATATTTTACTAGATGTTTAGATTCTGTTGTAAATCAATCATTGAAAGAAATTGAAATCATATGTATTAATGATGGATCAACTGATGGTTCTATGGATGTTTTAATGAGTTATTCAGAAAACGATAATCGTTTTAAAGTTTTTCATCAGAAAAATTCTGGTGCAGGGGCTGCTAGAAATAAAGGTATAGATGTTGCTCAAGGAGAATATATTGTATTTTTGGATTCTGATGATTGGATTGAAAATGACATGTGTGAGAAATTATATAATCATGCTAAAGACTTGGATGTTGATTTAGTTTTATTTGATGTAATTTGGTATCATAAAAATGATAAAAAAGAAATAAGTAAATTTTTCAATGATAATGAATTTGGCGAAGACTACAAATCTTTTGTATTTGATAGAACATCCATATATGATAAAATTGTTAATCCTAGTTTGGGGGTTATATGGTCTAAATTTTATAAAACCTCTTTTATTAAAGAAAATAATATAAAATTTTCTACATATAAGATTTATAATGATGTAGTTTTTCATTTTAAAACGATTCTTTCAGCTAATAAAATTGCATATTATCCCCATGTTTTTTATCATTATATCAAAGTTGGACAACCATCATTACAAACGTCTTATAGGTGGGGAGAATATGAATCTACATGGTTTTTCGTCATGTATGAAGTTCGTAATTTTTTAATCAAACATGATTTAATGGATGAATTTAAAATGAAATTTATTAACTATTCATTTTCTAGTTTTGAAAGGAAACTTAACGGTACCCAAAAAGAATATAAGGAAGAATTCTTTTTAAAAATTAAATATTTCTATGAATCTTTAAGTTTAACTATTGATGAATTTAAAAGTTTAATATTGCAGTATCAAACATACTACATTCATGTGTTATGTTCAAAGGACTATGAAGAGTTTGATTGCATGAATGAAAATTTTAATGGAAGATTATGATTGAATGTATTTTTTAGTGGAATAGATATTATGAGTGAGAAAATTCGTGTGGGAATATTGGGTTCATGTGTCACAAGGGAAGTTTTTACTACATACTATAATGATTATAAAAATCATTTTGATTTAATTTTTTCCCATGAACGAGAATCCATCATAAGTCTTTTTCAAGATCCTATTGAATTTGATGAAGAAGATATAAAATTATATCCTGATTCTAAAAAAAATAGGTTTAGATCAAAAAACATTTTCAATGATCTTTCCAAATCATTTTTTGAAGATTTAAAAAAAGGTATAGATTATCTAATTATTGATGTTTATTTTGAAGCTTTATTTGGAATAATGATTTTAGAAAATGGTTCCATAATCACTAATAATAAATGGGATTTACCAAAAACGAAATTTTATAGTGATTTAAATAATTATACTACTTGTGATATGTATGAAAATCAAAATGAATTTTTTGAATTATGGATAACTTATTGTAATAAGTTATTTGAATTTATAAGATCATCATATCCTGGGGTTAAAATAATTTTAAATAAAGTTAAATTGGCGGATAAAGTTCTTAAAGAGGATTATTCTTTTTATGTGGATATGGATTTTAAATGGATGGTGCAAACATATTATCCATTTATCCAAAAATTTGAAAAATACATTGAAGAACATTATGATGTTTTAAAAATCGAGTATGGTGGTATAGTATTTACTAATGTAAATAATCGTTGGAGTCCATATATAGTACATTTAACTGATGAATATTATAATTTCGTATATTATTCTTTTTGTAAGTTGACTAATGTTGATAATTTACATTTAAATGATTCTAAATTAAAATATATGTCTTCTAAGTTAACTATTTATGAAAATATTGTAAATAATATGGGTGGAGAACTTACAAATATGGATAATGAAATAACTGAATTAAATATTTTGCTTGAAGAAAAAGAATGTATGATAATTAAATATGATGAAGAATTAAATTATTTTAAAGATTTTAAAGAAGATATTTTAAATTCATCTAGCTGGAAAATAACTAAACCATTTAGATATTTAAAAAATTCTGTAAATAAATCAAAAAAATAATTTTAGGGTTTTGAGTATATTTAATTTTTAATTTAACCTTGTAGAAACCCTCATTTAAATATCTGAATTGCTCTGTAAATGTTGTATAATACATCTTTGAGTTTTGTTTCTTTATTTTGGAGTTTTGTACTTCTACTATAGTTTCCTCCGTTGAATCTTCTTTTTATTACATAAATTACACTTTCTACATTCATTCTTCGTGCGTAAACGTCGTGCCAGAAGATTGTTGCACTATTTAGTCTGTAATGTCCTGTTTTTGCTCGTGTTTTTAATGGTATTTGGTCGAATGCACCTACTTCTTCATTTATGCATTTTCTTATTGGTTCTGTGTCATATGCTTTGTCTGCTAGGATGTAGTGTGGTTTGTATGGTTTTAATTGTCTTATTGATGGTATCGCGAATTGTGTATCGTATTTTGGACCTCGATTTGCTGCATAATTTAAGATTATTCTTGTGTTGACATCTATTGCAATATGGTTTTTAATGTAGCTTTTTCTGCATTTGCCTCTTATTTTTGCGTAATAATGATCTGCATAGTCACTTGTGTGTCCGGTTCCATCCATTGCAGCTAATTCACAATCAATTGGATGTATAAACAATATTAAATTATTTAAATCTTTTAATTTTGTGTCTGACATTCGTACAAAGAATTTCTGAATTGTTGTGTGGTGTGGAAGCTTGTTAAGTTTTAAATATTTGGTTATTTTATCAGAAACATCTAAAATTTCAATTATTTCACGATATGTTGTTTTTAAGTAAGTTTTCATTGCTAAAATAGTGAATAATTGGGGTTGATTATAAATATGATTGCTATAATCACAGGAATACTTTGGAAATACCATTTTGTATAGTTAAATGTCAATTTAACAAAATCAAGCAATCTATTTTGATTTTGACCAATTTTAAATAGTTTTTCTTCTTGAGTTTTTCCATCAATCTTAAGTCCAAAATCCAAAAGGTTTAAATGTCTTAAATTCAAATAGTAATATGGAGAATAGTTTATTTTAGCGTACATATTAATAATTATTCTCCATTATTCTATTTATAACTTATTATTCATTTTTTTAATGAATATCAAGTATTATTTCAAGTGTAAAAAAATTAAAGTAATTAAATCGCTTAAAATTAAAATCCAAGTAATTTAATTAAAATTTTTTCGCGAAGAACAAATTCAAGTGTAAAATAAAAAGAACCGAAACATGTTAAAATTAAAAACAAAGAGAAAAAAACAATTATTTAACAAAAATAAACAATAAATGTCGATATTCACTTAAATTTTGACAGGGTTTCTACAAGGTTTTAATTTTTTTTAAAATAATTTCTAAAGTTTCTTAAGGGGGCAGTAATTTTCCAACTATTTGAGGATAATATTTCTTTTTCTTTATTTTTTAAAATATTGTATTTTTCATTGGATTTTTTCAATGTCTTATCCAAATCATTACATTTTTCATTTATTTTTTCATAATCTTTTTTTAGTTTTTTATTTTCAGAATAATAGGTCTTTAATTCAGTATTTTGTGTATTATATTCATTTAATAAATTATTATAATCTTCTTTGGAGTTATTTAGTTCTGTAGTTATTTTTTCATAATCTTCTTTTAGCACGTTTAATTCATCTTCTAATTTTTTAATAAAATTTTGATTTTCATTTAATTCATTTTTAATAGTTTTATTATTATTTTTTTCTTTTTTAAGTAATTTTTCGATAGTGGTAATATATTCAATCATAATAAGTTTTTTTTCTTCATTATCATTTGGATTTAAGTTATTTTTATACTCCATGTTTCAACCCCTATTTGAAATATTTATTAATAATATATTATTATTTTTAATTATTTATTTTGCTATGCATATATTTAATGAATTATTGATTTTATATATGATAAAAGATATATTTAGTAATAATAAATTTGTTGGTGAAATAAAATGGAAACTGTAGCTAATGAAAACGAAATTCAAAATTTACAAAATAATAAAATATTGGGAGAACCTTCATTAAAAAATACAAAAATTAATTTTATAGGGTATGGTAATGTTTTATACTGTGAAAATAATGTTAAAATAACTGGTAGTTCCATTAATTTCAAAGGAAATAACTCCTTAATTTATTTATCAAATTCTAAACATAATTATGCATTAAACATTCAAGTTATTCACAATTCTCTTGTTTATATTGGTAAAGATAATAATATTATTCCAACTGTAAGTATTAATGCTCAGGAACATAAAAATGTTATTATTGGTGATGATGGTAGTTTTTTAAGCAATGTTTCTATTAGAACAACTGATGCACATAGTATTTATAATTTACATACAAAAAAACGAGTAAATTTTAGTAATAGTGTCTTCATTGGGGACCATGTTTTTTTAGGCCATAATGCATATATAGAAAAAGGAGTAAAAATTGGTTCTGGAGCTATTGTTGAAAATAATGCACATGTAAATAGCAATGTTAGTTTATCTTCTAATACATTATTTGGGGGAAATCCTATTAAAATATTAGAAAAAGATGTTTTTTTCATTAAAGATTATCCTGCAAGTTTTAACGCAGAAAGTACTAAAGATTCGACTGACTATATTAGTGATGTGTATTCATATAATAATACTCCTGGAGAGTCTTTAGATTTGGATAAAATCGACAGTATGTTAAGTAATTTTTCTGTAGATGAAAAAATTGATTTTATTCAAAAACTATTCGTTCAAAATAAAAGGAATAATAGATTTTCATTATAACATCTGATTTTATTTATTATTCATATTTTTTCTGTTTTATTATTACATATAAAAACGGTTATGTGAAGAATTATTTCGTATTTGGATTAAAAATTCAATTTTTTCATCAGTATTTTTGTCATTTATTTTTTCAAGATATTCAAACCCTAATGTGTATTTGCTTTTATTATAAATCCATCTTGTATTATCGTAATGCATTGAATTTTCAGTTTGTTCTTTTGTATATTTGTGAACAGATTTTTCATCAAAAAATACATTTTTTCGGATTTCTTTTGCAGGATTTCCACCCCATATGCAGTTTGATGGAATTTTTTTGTTTGGCACTAAACTTTTTGCTCCAATAATACTTCCAGATCCAATTTTGGTACCTTTTAAAAGCAGTGTATCTTGTCCAATCCAAACATGATCTCCAATACATATACTTTCACTAGGATTAATTCTACGCATGGTATCTATATCGTAAATTAAATGAGGGTCTGCTAATCTAATCCATATTCCAAATGAAAATAAACAATTTTTTCCAATAAAAACATTTTTCGATTCAGATAAAATGATATATATTTTATTATTAAAGTAACAGTTTTCATCAATATACAAAACAGAATTATTGTTTGTTGTAATATGTAGAAAATATTTGTTCGTATTTGAAGATAAATAAATTATGGAGTTATCTCCATCAAAAGTGATAGTGCTATTTTGAATAGTCACTCTATCTTCACAAATTAAAATATTATTTTTTCCTTTAAAATCTATTTTTGTATTAATAAGATGGGGGTTGTGACATAATATTTTATTATTTCCATCATATTCTTCTATTATTTCCATCATTTCACTTCATATATATTTTATATTTTTAGATTTATATAAATTATGAAATAAATTACTATAACTGATAAAATTGTGTTATAACTTAAAAATCAGATATTAATTATTCATGTAAATGCATCTAGGATTTAAATAGAATTTTTATATTATTTGAATATTTTAATTTCAAATATAAATTTTGGGACTGTCAATTTGTTAGGACTTTTGTTAATATTTAGTGTTTATTTTTTCAAAGTCCTTTTTTCAGTCTTCTTTTAATTTTTTAATTCTATATTTTTCGTTAGATTTATATATTGGTTATGGTTTAAATTTTCTAATTCTTTATTTTTTTATTTTTTGCATGATTTTTTTCTAATTTATTTTTCTTTAATTTTAATTTAAATCATGAATTATTTTTTAAATTAATTATTTGGTTTTGTGAATAATTAATGTTTGATTTTGAGTTTAATTAACTATTTATATGATGGAAGACAAATAATTATATATGAACAAAGAAATTAAATGTCTTCCATATCTTAGATTGTTGGTGAGACTTATATATTTATTGGTGTATTTAATGATTCTGTTCGAAAAGGATTTTTGGTTGAAAAAGATTTTGATGAAAAGTTATATCCTCAATTAATTTTGCTTGTTGAATCTATTCTTGATAATACGTACTTTGTTAATAGTTAAAGCATTTTAGAAGAACGTGAACCTTATTGTAAACATTGTAGGGCTAAAAAATACATTAGGAAAGGATATAATTAGAGATTACTTTATTTGAAGAATGAAACTCTCATTAGAATTAAAGTTAAAAGATATAAATGTAAAAAATGTGAAAGAAATTTCCAAGTTGAATTCACAGAATACTGGGGAAAATTCTGTAATTTTTCCAATAAAATAAAAAATAAAGCAAAAATATTATTGTACCATGGATGGAAATCATTAAGAAATATTGGAAATGATTTTAAATCATTACTAGACTTTGATATATCTCACGAATCTGTTAGAAAAGCTTTAAAAATAAAGGTGGATTGTACTGGCTAAATGAAGAAATAGAACTCTCCGGATATTATTGTTACGACACCCAATGGGTTAGAAACGAAGGTAAATGGATATACAGACTAGAATTATTCGATATAATCAATAATGTACCGGTATCATGCTTAATATCAGAAAAAGAAACACCAAAAATAATTGAAGATTTCATTGACATATCCATCCCACCAAAACACCGTAAAGCAATAATAACAGACTTAAAAGAAGACTACAACAAGTAATGAGAAAATTAGGCTTCGCACACCAACACTACACATTTCACCTAATAAAAAACATAACAACAAACTTAAAACCAAAAATAACTAAAAGAACTCGACAAATATGAAACAGAATTCCAAAAAAACAATCCAAAAGCCTCAAAAAGTAAAATCAAAAAAATACGAAAAGAGAAAAAAGGAGAAATAACAGATAAAATAAAAATCTACATGGAACTATTATATGAATTATTCCACCAACAATCCTTTGATAAAGCAAAAAGCTATATAAAACTCCTAAAATACGAATTAACCAATTTTTCAAAGATAATGCATGATTACTTAATCAAAAATTTCTTTCCAGTTTACAGAAAATATCTAATATTCCTAGAAAAACCATTCATAGGAAAATTAGAAAGCACAAATAATAAAATAGAAAATTACTTTGGAAATACTCTAGATAAACATACTAAAAAAATTTATAGAACACCAGAAGGAATATTTGATTATATTATGGCGAGAAAAAATGGGTGGATTGAAAACCGAAAAAAAGTCCTAACAAAATGACAGTCCCTAAATTTTTCATAAAAACTTTTTTATATGGTTTTAAATAAATTATTAATAAAAAGATATTATTAATAATTTAGAATAGGTTAGATTATGGATAAGCGATATCTGTTTATATTTATAATTGTTTTTTTATGTTGTATAAATCTGTATTTAATTGTAATTAATTCTGATGAGGTGGGGTCTGCGAGTGTAGCAGTTGGTGATTATATTTGTACAATACCTCAAGGATTTAGTTTATACGAGTCTAAAAAAAATTCTGTAAATCTATTTGATGAGGATTCTAAGATAGTTATTAGTGTATATTCTCATCTAAGTAAAAATGATACATATAATAGGAAAATGGTTGAACTTAACAATAACTCAAATGTTGCGGTTTTAAGTAATGGTACTATTAATGTGGAGGATATGAATATTTATTCAATATTTTATCGTCGGGTGGATAATAATCAAAATAGGTCTACTTTTTATTTCACAAAAGATAATAATACTTTTAGAATATTAATTACAGATTTTAATTATAAAAACGATTATAATAAGATTTTGGAGTATGCTAATATTATTTCTACTTCTATGAGAAGAGATTATAGAATGTACTAATTAATATTTTCTTTTTTTTTTTATTTCTTAATCTATATTTGTTATATTCATTTTTATTATTTCATCATTTGTTTAATTAATGTCTAAATATGTTTTTTGGCAGTTGTATTAGAAATTTTGAGTCTAAATCTATTGTTTTCATCATTAATTCAATTGGAAGGTATCCTCGATCATAGACCGTAAATAATTTTGTAATATTTATTCTTTCTTTAAGATTCTCCAAATATTCAATTGCCAATTTTATTTCATTTACTGTTGTTTCTACGATTTTAGTTGTTAAAATATGTTTAAAATGAATATCAATAAAACATGAGACTCTTACCGTATTTTTTTCTTTTAACAAGTATTCATCGCCTAAAGGGAATTCTTGGCGTGTTAAAGTAACATTTGGTAAATCAACTATACTTCTATCGCAAGTACAAATCTATCAAAAGAATACATCAAAATCAACTCCATTCAGATTAATTTATGATTAAAAAAACTTTAATCATTTATATGCATATTTGTAATTGATAATATTTAAAATACTGTGGATAATAATTAAATTAATCCATAATTAAATTAAAATTAATTAATATATTATTAAAATAAATAATGAAAGAATTAAGTAAAATTAATAAAAATTAACGATTTGATGAAAAAATGGCTTTGTAGAAACTATTTGATTTTTGCAAAATTTTTTAAAAATCTATTTTTATTTCTATTTTCACTTAAAATCTTTTGAAATAATCATATTATTATGTATTCATATTTTCACTTAAAATTCACATCAATTAGAAAAAATAAGCTATATATAATTATATATACTAAAATGAAGAATAAATATTAATATGAACCAAGAAAATACTCATTTTCCAGTTAGTAGTTTGTTTCCAAAGCAATTAAATCTTTTGGATTTTGGTTTTGAATAACCAGCACTCAAAAAAATTAAAGAAATTAACAAAGATATTAAACCAAATAAACTATTAAAATTCATCAAATGTGTATTTAAATACTCTAAAATTGTGTTAAATAAATATTCAACCATTTTTCAAAGCATGACTTCGCACAACCTGTATTATTCACACTTGGAGCAGTGAAAATCTACACTCAAGTAAATAAATACAGACAAATAACAGATTTATTGTAGTCATCTGATAAAATACAAAAATATTTACACTTAAAAAAGGTTCCACAGTACACAATACTCCAAAAATTCGTTTAAAGACTATTAACATCAATATTACAAGAATTAAACAAATAATATTAATAAATCATAAAATTAATGGTGAATAATTGCTTTGGGTGGGAGCGGATTCACTAACGACTACGCAGACAATTATTATGCAATTATAAGACGAAAAGAAAGAAAAAGCTACGTAAAAAACCATATATCAATCGATGTTGACAGCAGATTAATACTCCATTTTGCAGCTCAAAGAGGTCCAATATTCGACACACGATTCGCAATAGTAGCAATATGAAATATAAAGAAATATAATCCAAAAAACATCCTAGCAAACAGAGTATATGATACAGAACACATCAGAATGTATAAATGAATAAGCAAAAGCAGAAGATCAAATTTCTCTAAAAACCAGAGCAAAAACAATACATTATCGATTAAAAAGTAAAAATAAATTCAATAAAGAAATACATTATCGAAGAAACAATGTAGAATAAATATTTGGTGTATAAAAAGAATATTCGATGGAACAAACAGAAGTGGAAGTCTACAATTATCTAACAAAGAAACAAAACTCAAAAACACAATCCACAACATCTATCAATCAACCCAAATTCAATAAAAATGAGGATTTCTACAAAGCCAAAAAATATATCTTCTTATAAATTCTAATAAATTCTTTTTTTAAGTATTTGAGGATGTGACACGAAGTCACAATTTTTTCTAATTTTAATTAACTTATTTTTCTTTAATTTTATATGCTATGAAGTACAATCTTTTATTATAGATATTAATATTTATGGTTGTTTTATTTATGGTTTTGAAAGATGGTAATATTAATCAGAGCATGTTGGTCCCTATTGACTTGCGAAATTTGATTCCTAAAGATCATCCGTGCTATTTTATTAAAAATGTGGTTGATTTAATTGATTGTTCGAAAGCAAACAATGAGTTTCGTGGAAAGCCTGATAAATTTGCTTATCCTCGAGAATTATTGCTCAGGCTCATTTTAATGAGCATATTTGATGGAGGATTGTCTTCAAGGGAAATAGAAAGAAAAACAAGAACTTACATTGCATATATGTACCTTGCAGCAATGGAACGCCCATCATACAGGACAATAGCACGATTTAAAGTCGAGTATTCTGATTTAATCGACGAAGCATTCAAAACAACCATTAAAATTGCAAAAGATAATGATTTAATCAAAATCCATCATTTGAGCTTGGACGGAACAAAAATCAAAGCAAAAACATCAATTAACAAATTAACAGATGAAAACCAAATCAAATCATGAAAGAACACCTCCAAAAAAGTATTGAAAGAGATCAACAAGAAGATGAAGAACTTGGATAAGAATCTGGAAATTCAGTTCCAGAATCATTAACAGACAAAGAAAAATTCAAAGAAACTGTAAAAGAAATTCATGAATCTTCTAAAAATACTAGAAACAAAGATAAATTATGTTCTTCCAGTTTAAATCTTTTAAAACAAGCAGAAAAAAATCCTGAAAAAGTTTTAAAAAAACTCAATGAACTCGAAGAAAAAGTAAAAGAATCACCAAAAGACGTAATTAGTATTAATGACCTTGATGCTCGCTTAATGATGAATAAAAAAGGTAAATGGGAATGGGATTATAATGCACAAATCATCGTGGACGAATACAAAGGAATAATACTTTCATCATACATTACACAAAATCCTACAGACCATTTCGAACTAATTCCATCAATTGAACAATTAGAATCCAATTTAAAATGAATATATGATGAAATGCCCTCTAATTTCCAATTCAGTGCCGATAATGGATATTCCACAGATGAAAACACAACATATCTTGAAGAGAAAGGGCTAGATGGATACATATCCACCAGAAAACTCTCAAGAAAAGAAAAAAAATATAATTTGTGGGAAAAACCATTCCAAAAAGACAATTTCTCCTAAGATGCAGAAATTGAAACATATATCTGTCCTTTGGGAGAAATTTTATATAGAAGAAAAACATACGAATACAAAAACAAACAAAGAATAACTTACTGGACAAACGAATGTAAAAACTGCATTATGAAAGAAATCTGCTGTAATAAAAAGAATTACAGAACAATTTAAGACTATGGAAACTCCTTTAAAATCAGAATGCAACGGAAAATGGAAACTGACTGGGCACAAAAAATCTACAAAAAACGATCAAAAACAGCAGAACTACCATTTGCACACATAAAACAAAACATGAAACGCCACGAATTCACAACAACAGAACAAAAAACACGAACACAGAATTTAAACTATACACAATTGGACACAATCTAAAAAGAATATACAACGAAATAAACCAACAAAATAACAAAACAAATACCTAAAAATGAAAAAATAAAAAAATTTTAAAAACAACACAAAAAATTTAAAAAATTTTGTGGCACATCCCCTATTTTTGAGATTTGGAAATTTAATCAATAAATTTTGCAGATTCAAGTAAATTTAAAATTATTGAATTAATATTTTTATTTGCATTCCAAGTGTAAATATCATATACATCTTGAAGATAACTAAACCAAAAATGAACTATATTTGTATGTTCGTTAATAATTGTTTTATATATTGTCAAATCTTTTGTTTCGAATTTTGAAAAAGTAACCGATAGATTATCATTATATTTTTTAATTTTATAATCTTCAATACAATCTTTTATTTTATTATTTTCATATACTTTAAAATTGATTGATACACTGTTATTACTTATTTTTGTATCGGCTTTAGATAAAACTTCCTGAAATCCGTTAGGTATTTTAATGAATATATTTTTAATTTGAATTTCATTATTTGACTTTAAATAATTTTTTATATATTTGATTGTTAAATTATTGGGTAATGGGTTATGTGGACGTTTCTTTTTTTCATGATAAAAATGTATAGTTAATTTATTTTTTCCAAAATTAAGTTTTGAAATTTTATTTATAAATGGTAAAGTTTGTGTGTTTATATCAGCTTTTGATTCAGCATTTACATAATATATAATTTCTGGGACAAATTTTTCTTTTTTAAATAGTTCTATAACATCGAATCTATGCGGTATCAATTGAATTATTTCTTCTTTACGTAATTGGAAATCTTTTTCTAATATTCTAAATAATGTTTTTAAAACATGATTAGGGCTTACAAAATTCAATATAAAAAATTGTGCATTATTTACCATGACTTTTGAACCTTGAATTAAAGTTCCTAAACATACTGATGCAAATCCCCCTCCACTGCTACCAAAAAATAATATTTTTTCGTAATTAATCTGTTGATTTTTTACAAGTTTTTTAATAATTAATGATATTGTTTCAAGATACCATTGATATTTGTCACCAATGAACCAACCTAATACAATATCCTCATCATATAAAAACATAGGATCAGAATAAGCAATAAATGAATCATTAAAATATTTATGCCAGGACCATCTGTCAAAATATGGTGGATTTATTGATTCACCTGAGGTTTTGACTTCATCCCTTTGATGAGCTCCTGGTCCAAAGCAAATTAAATTATCACTTTTAGGGCGAAATTTTATAATAAAACAATACAATATGTTTTTATATTTTACATTTAAACCAAATAATTCATTTTGAGGAAAATTATATGTATCTAATTCATTAAAATCTAACTCAATTATATAATCAACAAGTTTTTCCATAGATATCACTGTATTATATATGTATGGTATGAATCATATTTAAATATTGGAGGTTAGGGGGGAACTGTCATTTTGTTAGGACTTTTTTTCTATTTTCAATCCATCCATTTTTTCTTGTCATAATATAATCAAATATTCCCTCAGGTGTTCTATAAATTCTTTTTGTGTGTTTATCTAATGTATTTCCGAAGTAATTTTCTAGTTTATTGTTGGTACTTTCTAATTTTCCGATGAATGGTTTTTCTAGGAAAACTAAGTATTTTCTGTAAACTGGAAAGAAGTTGTTGTTTAAGTATTCTTGCATAATTTCTGGAAAATTGGTTAATTCGTATTTTAGTAGTTCTATGTATCTTTTTGCTTTGTTGAATGTTTGTTGGTGGAATAATTCATATAATAATCCTATGTATATTTTTATTTCGTCTGATATTTCTTTTTTTTTCTCTTTTCGAATTTTTTTGATTTTGCTTTTTGAGATTTTTGGGTTGTTTTCTTTTAATTCTGCTTCGTATTTGTCGAGGTTTTCTGTGATTTTTGGTTTTAAGTTGGTTGTCATGTTTTTTATTAGGTGAAATGTGCAGTGTTGGTGTGCAAATCCTAATTTTCTTATTATTTGTTCGTAGTTTTCTTTTAAATCTGTTATGATTGCTTTGCGGTCTTTTGGGTGGATTGATATATCGATGAAATCATCAACTATTTTTTGGTATTTCTTTTTTGGATATTGGGCATGCTACCGACATATTATTTATTATATCGAATAATTCTAATCTGTATATCCATTTTCCTTCGTTTCTAAGCCATTGGGCGTCGTAACCATAATATTTTGAGAGTTCTATTTCTTCGTTTAACCAATGTAATCCGTCGCCATTTTTTAAAGCTTTTCTAACTGATTCGTGAGATATGTTAAAGTCCAATAATGTTTTAAAATCATTTCCAATATTTCTTAATGATTTCTACCCATGTTGTAGTAGTATTTGTGCTTTATTTTTTATTTTATTGGAAAAATTGCAGAATTTCCCCCAGTATTCTGTGAACTCAACTTGGAACTTTTTTTCACATTTTTTACATTCATATCTTTTAACTTTAACTCTGATGGGAGTTCCATTCTCCAAATAAAGTAATCTCCAATTATATCCTTTTCTAATATATTTTTTAGCCCCACAATCTTTACAATAAGGTTCACGTTCTTATAAAATCCCTTGACTATTAACAAAGTACATATCATCAAGAATAGTTTCAACAGGCAAAATTAATTGAGGATAAATTTTTTCATCAAAATCTTTTTCAACCAAAAATCCTTTTCGAACAGGATCTTTAAATGCACCAATAAATATATAAGTCTCGCCAACCAATCTAAGATATGGAAGGCATTTAATTTCTTTGTTCATATATAATTATTTGTCTTCCATCATATAAATAATTAATTGAACTCAAAATCAAACATTAATTATTAAAAAAATCAAATATTTAATTTAAAAAAAATTTATGATTTAAATTAAAATTAAAGAAAAATTAACTGGAAAAAATCATGAAAAAAGTAAAAAAATGAAAAATTATAAAATTTAAACCATGGCCAATTATATAAATTTAACGAAAAATATGGAATTAAAAAATTAAAAGAAGACTGGAAAACGGACTTTGAAAAAATAAACACTAAATATTAACAAAAGTCCTAACAAATTGACAGTCCCCCTATTAATTTAAAGTAAGAATTTAAAAAGAATGAAAAACATATATTATATAAATACTTAATTTTATATATTATTATTGAGGAATTCATGTGTTTTTTAAAGAAAAAATTTTATCTAAAAGTAATTCTTATAACTATTATAAAAAACAAAATGAATTATTAATTGAAGAAAATCAGTTACTTAAAGATGAAATAAAACATTTAAGGGAAGAAAAACAAAAAAATTTAAAAAATGAATTTTTTAAAATATATGATGATGCTACTTCATTTTGTAATCATAAATACTTGAATTATTTTTTAAGGGAAGATTTTGAGGATATACTTAAAAATGTTACTGATAATTTAGATAATGAGTCTAAAAAGAAATTTAAATTGATTTTACTTCGTGTGTTGCTTGTCAATTTAATCAGGCAAGATTCTTTATATTTTGATGAGGAACTACAAAATCAAAAAAAGTTCATAGAATTTAGAAAAAATAATTGTAAAAATAATAAAATCGAAAAATATAATTTCACTGGTGATTATAACCTACATTTATTTATTAATTTAAATTTTACAGAAGAAGAAAAGGAATTTATAAGAAATAGGGATATTATAGATGCTGGAGCATTTACTGGCGATACATCTATTCCACTTTCTACAATCACTGAAAAAAATGTTTTTGCTTTTGAGCCGTTTTATGATTCTTTTAATTTACTCAGCAAAAATGTTGAAGATAATAATATTAAGAATATAATTCCTATTAATAAATCCTTAGGGGATATTGATGGTGAAAGAATTTTATTTTTATCTGGAGATAATATTCAAGGAATTACAATTGATTCAAATCTTAGAAACCATGATAAAGAACTTAAAGTTAAAGAGATAACTGTTGATAAGTTTGTTAAAGAAAATGATTTGAATATTGGATTGATAAGTATTGATGTTGAAGGTGGAGAACTTAATTTGTTAAAAGGAGCTATTGAGACAATAAAAACTCAAAAACCTATTTTAACAATAAGTATTTATCATAAAGCATCGGACTTTTTTGAAATTATACCTTGGATCGCAGATTTAAATTTGGATTATGAATTTAAAATAGAAAAAGAACATCCTTGGCCTTTTTTAGCAGATACTATTGTAAAGTGTAAGGTAAGATAAATTAAAATATTATTTTGACCATTTCTCTTACTTCAATAGTTATTAAAAAAATTAGAATGAATTTCATTGAATAAAATTTCAAATATAGAAAAATAATTTAAATGAAGCCTATAAATTTTAGACTCCAAAAAAATTTAAATCATGGGTCGAAATGTTTTATAAGATTAAATGATTCTTTTATAACTGAACACATATCAAAATACTGATACATACCTAATCTTCCACCAAAAATAATCTTTTCTTCTTTTGAAGCTAATTTTTTGTATTTTTCATACAATTTAGAATTTTTTTCATCATTTATAGGATAATATGCTTCTTCTCCTTTTTTCCAAGTTTTTGGATATTCTTTTGTAATAATAGTTTTTGGGGATGAAGATCCTTCAAAGTGTTTATGTTCAATTATTCTTGTATATGGAGTTTCGGAATCTGTGTAATTTACAACAGCATTTCCTTGATAGTTTTCAGTATTTAATGTTTCAAATTCAAAGTTTAATCCTCTGTAATCGAGTTCACCAAAACAGTAATCATAATATTCATCAATCATTCCGGTAAATAATATTTTATCTGCTATATTCAACCATTTTTCTTTATCATCAAAGAAATTTGTATTTAATTTAACTTCTATTCCATCCAACATTTTTTCAATTATTTTTGTGTATCCACCAATAGGGATTCCTTGATATAAATCGTTAAAGTAATTATTATCAAAAATAAATCGTACAGGTAATCGTTTTATAATAGATGGGGGCAAATCTTCACATTTTCTTCCCCATTGTTTTTCAGAATATCCTTTCACAAGTTTTTCATATATATCTTTACCCACAAGTGAAATTGCTTGTTCTTCAAGATTTTTAGGGTTTTTAATATTTGCTTCATTTTTTTGTTTTTCAATAATATCTTTTGCTTCTTGAGGTGTTTTCACTCCCCACATTTGGTAAAATGTGTTCATATTGAAAGGAAGATTGTATAATTTACCATTATAATTTGCAACTGGGGAATTTGTAAATCTATTGAAATCAGCAAATTGATTTATATATTCCCAAATTTCTTTTTCATTAGTATGGAAAATATGTGCGCCATATTTATGAACATTTATATTTTCAACTTCTTCAGTATAAACATTTCCTCCGATATGGTTTCTTTTTTCTATTATTAAACATTTTTTACCTTTTTTATTCATTTCATGTGCAAAGACTGATCCAAACAAACCTGATCCCACAATTAAAAAAGCATATTTCATCATATCCTCTCTTTTATTAATTAATTTATTTTTTTAAAATTAAGCTTTGTAGAAATCCTATTTGATTTTTGCAAAATTTTTTAAAAATCTATTTTTATTTCTATTTTCGCTTAAAATCTTTTGAAATAATCATATTATTATGTATTCATATTTTAACTTCAAATTTTACATCGATTAGAAAAAATAAGCAATATATAATTATATATGTTAAAATTAAGAATAAATATTGATATGAACCAAGAAAATATTCATTCTTCAGTTAGTGGTTTGTTTCCAAAGCAATTAAATCTTTTGGATTTTGTTTTGAAAAACCAGCACTCAAAAAAAATTAAAGAAATTAACAGAGATATTAAATCAAATAAACTATTAAAATTCATCAAATATGTATTTAAATAGTCCAAAATTGTGTTAAATAAATATTCAAACATTTTTCAAAGCATGACTTCAAACAACTACATTATTCACACTTGGGGCAGTGAAAATCTACACTCGAAGTAATGCGGACAAATAACAGATTTATTGGAGTTATCTGATAAAATACAAAAATATTTACACTTAAAAAGGTTCCGTAGTACACAACACTCTAGAAATTCGTTTAAAGACCGCCGACATCATTATTACAGGAATTAAACAAACAAATATTAATAAATCATTAAATTAATGGTGAAATAATTGCTTTAGGTGGGGGTGGATTCATTAACGACTACGCAGATAATATTATGCAATTATAAGACGAAAAGAAAGAAAAAGTTACGTAAAAAACCATGTCTCAATCGATGTTGACAGCAGATTAATACTCCATTTTGTAGCTCAAAGAGGCCCAAAATTCGACACACGATTCGTAATAGTAGCAATAAGAAATATAAAGAAAATAATCTAAAAAATATCCTAGAAGACAGAGAATATGATACAGAACCCATCAAAAAATCCATGAACGAAGAAGCAAAAGCAGAAAATCAAATTTCTCTAAAAACCAGAGCAAAAACAGTACATTAGTGATTAAAAAGTAAAAATAAATTCAATAAAGAAATATATTCTCGAAGAAACAATGTAGAATTAATGTTTAATGTAATAAAAAGAATATTCGATGGAACAAAAAGAAACAGAAGTCTATATTTATCTAACAAAGAAACAAAACTCAAAAACACAATCCATAATATCTATCAATCAACCTAAATTCAATAAAAATGAGGTTTTCTACAAAGCCAAAATAAGTAAAAATATATTAAAAATTAATGAGTTCGTGCAATATCCTTAAAGGGTGTCCGCCAAAATTAAATTTTGAAGTTTGGCAAAAAAATTTTAGACTTATTTTTCACTATTTTTCAAATATTTTAATTATATATCATTAGATTTTAATTATATGATTTATTTTATTGTTTTATCTTTTTTTAATTTGTAACAAGTTTTTATTTTTAATTTAACTGTTTTTTAAACAGTTAAGTTTATATGCTTTGTTGTACATATTTTATATTGGGTATAAGTTATTTTTGTGTTGTTATTTGTGGTTAAAAGAAAGTTTGATAAGAATCAGAGCAAATTAGGTATTAAAACTTTGGATTGGAATGTTCCAGAAGATCATATTTCTCGTTTTGTGGTTGATTTTATTGAGGATGTTTTTCCTAGTTTGGAAATTGATGAGCCTAAGAAAAAGAAAGAACGTGATTCTTTACCTGCGGATTCTATGTTAAAATTGCTTGTTTATGCTAAAATTCAACATATTGATAGAACATCAATAATTACAGACATGGTGGGGTATCATGACATTTTTAAATATGTTTGTGATGATATTGGGCCTTCTGAACGTTCAATTCAAAGGTATCGTAGAGAATATGGTCGTTATTTCGAAGTATTGTTGCAAATGACATTGAAAAAGGCTTTTGATGAAGGTTTTACGGAATTTAATCATGTTGCTATTGATGGAACCATCAAAAAAGCATATAATTCCAACAATAATACAATCTCT